>WBXG01000023.1 GCA_008932965.1 Verrucomicrobiota bacterium | reverse complement strand
ATAGCTTCGATAACATAACGATCACCGACAGGTGTTCTAAGGACTTTTCCTCCTGCCGCCTCCAAACAAGCATCAAGTCCAAAATTACTCATGATGGTTGTTACTAATGTTTGATGCCTGAGTTTTTTTTGCTTTAAAGCATCAAGAGCTGTCATTGCTAAAATCTCATCTCCATCAACGAGGTTTCCCTCTGCATCGCAAAGAAGAAGGCGATCCGCATCTCCATCGTGTGCAATTCCAAGATGGGCTTGAGATTCTAAAGTAAGGCGTTGCAACTCCTCTCCGTGAGTGCTTCCACAACCTTCATTAATATTTAAACCATTGGGAGTGTTGTGAAATAAAAAGAGAGTGGCTCCTAATGCTTCCAAAATCCGAGGAGTAGACTCACTGGCTGCTCCATGAGCACAATCCACAGCAATCCGAATTCCTTTAAGTGAAAGTGTAGGGACACTTTTAAGAACAGCAGTGATGTAGGATTCTAGAGGATTGGGAAGAAAAGAACATATTCCAAGATCGGCTCCGATGGGTCTTTGTGGAACTCTAGCTTCTAAAGAAAACATCAATTCTTCTAAATATAATTCTTTTTCATCATCGAGCTTGTAACCATCACCACCAAAGAGTTTCAAGCCATTGTCCTCTGCTGGATTATGCGAAGCAGAAATAACAATGCCGGCCTGAGCGTGGTGATGGCGTGTGAGCAAGGCGACTGCAGGAGTCGGTATCACTCCCGCTAAGAGTGCATCAACGCCAATAGAATTGAGGCCAGCAACAAGAGCCCCTTCCAACATGCTTCCTGAGTGGCGTGTATCTTTTCCAATAATAAAGCAAGGTCGTTGAGATCGATTTTTGCCAAAAAAAAGATAACCAGCAGCACGCCCTAAGCGAAAAGCATTTTCAGGAGTCATTGGCTCCAGGTTTGCAATACCACGGATTCCGTCTGTCCCAAAGAGACGTGATTTATTATTTTCCATTAAAATTTGATAATGATGAGTGGTGTTCTGCTTCCTCAGCACGTTTTTCTGAAGTATCCCTTCAGATTGATCAATGAATCGGCTGAGTGGGCAATATTCTATAACGCATAGAAGAAAACGAACCTTGGAATATTCTATCAAACTGCCTACTCTCTGGCTACTCCACATTGTTCTTAGGATAGGCTTCGTATCTTGAGTAACATTGCTAGATTTTATTAATGGGTTTTTTTATGGCGCTCTCCTCACAGGAACATTTATCCAAAGCTTCTTTGATTGAATCAGTTGTTGCCCAAGGGAGCGGATTGATGGGAGAAATTTTATTAGATGCTCACTTTTCACTGCGTCATTATGAAGACCGACTTTTGAATGAAAATGAGTTGGCTCACTATGATGTACCGGAAGCAGCACGTGCAATCGCCCGCTACGATGCTCTAGGATCATTTCGCCCTCTTAAAACAGCACCCACCCTCCGTCGAGGTTGGTTAATTCAGCTTAAGAACATAGAGCAAGTGATCTTAGCGCTCGATTTTTTTTATCCAGCAGCATTGGATCTTTATGGGGCCTTCCTGCAACAAAAACTTCTTATTACTCCTCTTCGAGAAACGCTCGATCGTCAAACTGGAATGTATCGAATTACGCAGTTATTAAAAGAAGAGCAGGCCCAAGAACTCATTGAAAAAACCTGTTCTTCCAACAAGGGTTGTTTGAGGAAAGTCCTCTGGTCGATTTCACAAGTTCAAGAAATTTCCACCCTTCCCGCAGAAAAAAAGAGGGTCTCCAATCAGATTGATGAAATACCTTTGCTTTGTAGAGAGGCGTGTAATCTTTTAGTTGCTGCTGCACGCCCTTTGGCCAAAAAAAATCTTCCGTCAACAAATGCTTGATCGACCTGATGTTGATAATGTTTTCTTTCCTCTATTAATGAGGATAAAAGCAACTCAAATGGATCAGTAACTTATGATGGGAGCAACTGCAAGGAGTGCGAAAAGGGAAGACTGTTCCATTTATCGGGCACGTTACGTCATGCCAATAACAGCCCCCATTGTGGAGGATGGGGCGGTTGTCGTACGACTAGGAATCATTATTGCTATTGGAAAATATCACGATTTACGCGGGAGGTATTTGGGTTCTCTTTGCCACGATCTTGGAGAGGTGATTCTCATGCCAGGACTTATTAATGCTCATGCTCATCTTGATTATACAATGATGAGAGGTCAGTTAACATCAGGATCTAGTTTTACAGAGTGGATGGAGCAACTCAACAAAATCAAAAGTTCGCTTTCCCAACAGGATTTCTTAGGAGCGATTGTGGAGGGAGCCCAGGAGTTGCGTTCCTGGGGATGCACTACTCTTTGTAATATTGAATCCTTTCCTGATCTCCATTCTAAGCTTCCCTTGCTTCCTATCCGTTTATGGCAATTTATCGAGATCATGGATATTCGTGGAAGCAAACAAGGGGAGGAGGGACTATTTGCTGCCGAGCAATTTTTAAAAAAGAAAGGATCCATCCAAAACAATTTTGGTATTTCACCGCATGCTCCCTACACAAGTTCCCAATCTCTCTACCGAGATGCTTTTCAGCTTGCTCAAAAATATGAGCTCCCTTTTTGTACCCACCTTGCAGAATCTGAAGAAGAAATTGAAATGTTCACAAAAAGAGAGGGCTCCCTTTTTGAATTTTTAAAGAATTTTAAACGGGATATGACCGACTGTGGATCTTCCACTGCTGTGCAAACACTTTTAAAAAATAATTTATTGCCATGCGGTTCAATGCTTGTGCATATGAATTTTCTGAGTAATCAAGATCGTCTGTTACTTGCCCCACGTGGCAATGACTTTTTCATCATTCATTGTCCTAAAACCCACCATTTTTTTAGCCGTCCTCCTTTTGATTGGAAGTTTTTTTATCAAAATGGATATCGCATTCTTCTTGGCACTGATAGCTTAGCAAGTAACGATTCACTCAATCTTTTTGAAGAAATGCAATCACTGGTTTCTACAGCCCCTGAGTTAGAACCAGAAGAAGTTTTGAAAATGGTCACGCTCTATCCTGCTGCTGCTATTATTATGCAAGGACGGCTTGGAGAGCTAGGCAGTGGTGCCTGTGCAGACATGATAGCGATTCCTTTTTTAGGTAGAATGGAGAATGCTAGTGAGGCAGTGATTCACAATAGATTGTTTCCAACGTTCATCGAGACCTCATATTTAAAAAAATGATACCATTACTCTCCCGATTCCAAAACCGATTACGAAATGCTCTTCGAAAAATTACTTTTCAAGTAGATATTGCCCCTCGAGCTATGGGTTCAGTTCTCATCTCTTTTGGAAATACACAAGTGATTTGTGCTGCCAATATTGAAAATAGTGTTCCGCGTTGGATGAAAGAACAAGGGGTTACAGGTGGTTGGTTAACGGCAGAATATTCCATGCTCCCTTATTCTACCGTTCCAAGAAAAAATCGTGATTCGGCTCGAGGTAAGGTAGATGGACGCTCTATCGAGATTCAACGTTTGATTGGCCGTTCGTTAAGAGCCGCAATTGATTTAGAAATGCTTGGATCACGCACAATTGTTGTAGATTGTGATGTGCTTCAGGCCGATGGAGGAACACGTACGGCTGCTATTACTGGAGCCAGTGTTGCTATGGCCTTAGCATGTGAGCACCTTGTTAGGCGTCATGAAATTTCTATCCATCCTATGCAAAAACTTGTAGCTGCTGTGAGTGTTGGGATAGTTCACTCCCAGGCCGTTCTAGATTTGGATTACTTGGAAGATAGAGATGCCCAAGTCGATTTAAATCTCGTTATGAATGAGTCTCTAGAGTTTATTGAGCTTCAAGCCTCCGGTGAGGAAAATGTGTTTAATAACGATCAACTTGCTAGCATGCTTGCTTACGGGAGAGAGGGAATTAGCCAACTAGTGGAATATCAGCGGTCTGTTCTAAGAGAACATAATATTTTTATTAAGAAAAGTTCTTGACTAAGAGGAGGGTGAGAATTCAGTATTACCCGTTCTATTATGTCTTGTAAATGTTCCATTACCCAATCCGTCCCTGTTCGCGGTTCTAAAATCCATCGTCGAGGTCTTGCTAAGAAAAAAGGGGGTATCGGCATGCATATTACCGCAGTAACAGCCCGGTATTTTACTCCTAATTTAAAAACAAAGCGTGTTTGGGTTTCTGAGCTCAACAAATTTGTAACTGTGAAACTAACAACACGGGCTTTAAAAACAATTTCTAAACGTGGTGCTTATGCTACGCTTTTGAAAGCTGGGATTATTTCATCCAATTAATTTGCATTCTATATCAAGAAAGGAAATACATTATGTCATTTAGCGCCATCAGTAAAAAAAGTGGAAAAACATATTTTCTGCATTCTCGCCTTCAAGAACTCAAAGGTGGACAAAAGGTAACTCTTTACTACTTTGCAGGTGTTGCGGGTAAAGATGCTATTGATCAGCTTCCAGAAGGTTACGAAGTTTCTGAGAATACTCGTACAGGACTTCCTCTTCTTAAGAAAAAAAGATAGTCATTCAATCTCTTGAAAACGATTGAGATTGTTTCAAGTAATGTAATGAGGCTGCTTGCTTACTTCAGGATACTTCCACTGCGCCTTGAAAGATCTTCATCTCTGCTGTGTTAGATTCAAATTTCTTCTGCAGTATTAGGTAATCAATAGCTTTCGTTGACTCGCTCGCTCCCGCTCGTCTCGCCCTTTCAGGGCTGCCCCCTTAAAGCCAAGGCAGTCTCCACCGCGGTCTCCCTACCGCCTGTGGTTTCTGCATCAGGATTCGCGGCGCCTCGCGATGAACCAGTATAAAATAGGCGGGCTAAGCCGAGAAGTCAGATGGATGCCTCTTCCCGTGCATCTGTGGGCTCGTTCCTAGCACTGCACCCTGCTATAACCTTATTTCCCTTCCCATTCACGTTGTTAGGTTGAATGGGCCTGTTCTTCTAGTTTGTTTTTTATTGTTCCTTGGCAATAGAGAATCACTATGTAATCATCTACTGAATCTCAACTATGTTTCCTAATTCTAACTACATTCACCCAGAGGCACTCGTATCAACAGAGTGGCTAGCTGATCATTTAATCGATCCTTCGCTTTGTATCGTAGAAAGCAATGAAGATATTCTACTCTATGATACAGGTCATCTTCCAGGTGCAGTTCATATTGATTGGCGACGTGATTTGCAAGATCCGCTAATCCGAGATTATATCCAGCCTCAAGATTTTGCAGCACTCTGTTCTCGTCATGGAATTACTCCAGAAACCACAGTTATTTTTTATGGTGACAAGTCCAATTGGTGGTCTTGTTATGCGCTTTGGGTTTTTCGTCTTTTTGGCCATACCAAGGTCAAAGTGATGAATGGAGGGCGTGATAAGTGGATAGCGGAGGGACGTCCTTTGACTCGTGATCTTCCAGAAAGAACCCCTTCTAGCTATTCCATTCCTTTGAAACGCCTTGATGATGAGATTCGAGCTTTTTTTGAAAATACCTTAGTTCATAGTCACCAGAAACGTCCTCTTATAGATGTTCGCTCTCCTGGAGAATTTTCTGGAGAAATTACTCATATGCCCGATTACCCACAAGAAGGGGTCTTGCGAGGTGGTCATATTCCAGGAGCTCATAGTGTTCCATGGAAGCGTGCAGTCAATGAGGATGGGACCTTCAAATCTGCAGAAGAATTACGAAAAATTTATCAGCAGGAATTAGGGCTTCAATTAGAGGATGATGTCATCGCCTATTGCCGAATTGGAGAGCGTTCTAGCCATACATGGTTTGTGCTAACCTATCTTCTTGGATTTTCTCATGTTCGTAATTATGACGGTTCCTGGACGGAGTGGGGAAATCGTGTTGGAGCCCCGATAGAAAAAAAAGAAAATCATGGCTAATGGGTCACTGCAAGGCATGAGTCTACTCCAACAAGAGCAACAAACCCTCAACAGTTTTTATACATCAGACTTTCAGTGATGAATATCCAGTGGCTCGTGCTTGATGAATGAATTGTGCAGCAACTCTCTATTTTTCTTATGAGTCACTATCCTAAAAAACTAGCAAATATTATTTCTCTTTTTGAAAGTTTATCAGAATTAGAACGGAGGGAGACCCTCATTGCTTACGCTGATCAATCCAAAAACTACTCCCCAAAAGAAGGAGAAGTTTTTGATTTTGAAGACGTCCGAAAAGATGAGGAATGCACTGATTCCGTTGGTATCTATCTTAAGATGGATGAGAATCAAAGATACTATTTTAAGATTCAACTAGGCCCTCATGTTCAAACCTTAACACGTGCTATGAGTTCTATTTTGTGTAAAGGGCTCAATGGAATCACCTCAGAAGAGCTACAATCAATTCCCCAAGATTTTGTTCCAAAAATTGTAGGAGCAGAACTTATTCGTGCTCGCAGCCAAACTGTTTACTATCTACTCACGCGTCTTAAAACGGCTTCTCAAGTATGGGAAAAACGGCTGCTCCGTCATGCAACTCAATAATCCTAATAACCTGAAGGGAAACGGAAAATTTAACGCAGTATCCATCTGGCTTCACGACCTCCTTGTCACGATCAGTAAGAACTATTCAGGTTAGTTGGGAGTGTTTATCCCAGAATGTAATTATTACTGCCGGGCGTGGGGAGCGCCGTCTCTTTTTCTGCTTCTAATGGGTTTAAAGAGGATTCGTTAGTATCTTGATTGAGGGGTTCTTCAAGAGTGCCTTGAGAGAGAGTGTGCTGCCATTGAAGAACTATCTCGACGAATTTTTCAACACGTTGAATAAAGTCGAGACCAGTTAAACTGGAGGCAGGTGTTTGATATGCAAGGTAGACTGTATGAATTTCAGGACGAACACTCAGAGTCGCTCCACCACTAGATGTCCAGAGAAAATTAGCTTCTGCAATTTTTCTTAAAACTTCTAATTCTTGCTCAGGAGAATAAGTTCCAATTTGAGAAAAAATGACCACAAGTTCGCCTGATTCTTCAAAATCGATAGTAACTGTAGGTCCGTTTTCCAACTCTAAATCGAGTTGAGTTGAAGGAAGCGGATCTGGGAATTCTGGTAATTTACAACTAACACGGAGTGCTTCGAGAAGAGAGAGATAAGCCTCTGAGATCATATTCATTAAATTATGGGAACAAGAGCGAGTGGTAAAACTAGTATTGGTGAGGCCTAAAGAGGAAACTGATTAATAAACGAAAATTATAATTCTTTGCGACATTATTCTTAATGTCCATGCATTGCAATTCTTAAGAGGAAGCAGCAAAAACAAGAGTCAAGATTAAAATTAAAATTGCTTCTAATCCTAGATTTCCAATACCCTCCTGCAGTTACATCACTTTAGATGAAGAGTAGGTCCTTCTTGCATAGTTCTTTAGTTTTCGTAGGTTTGTCCATTCGTACCTTGAGAGCTTCAGTGTATCATCTCCTAACATTCTTTGGTAAGTATAAAGCATCATTAGAAACAAAAGCTCTATTTCATTTTCATGTCCAAAATTCTTGTTATCGCAGAAAAACCGAGTGTTGCAGCTGACTTAACAAGGGCTCTTGGCGGTAAAGTCAAGGCTGGTAAGGTCGATTTTTTTGAGGTGAACAATTACCTCATTACCTCTGCTGTAGGTCATCTTGTAGAGCTTTCTCTTCCAAGTTCGATGACTCACGGAAAAGGAATTCCTTGGGGGCTAGCAACATTACCAATCCTCCCTGAAGAATTTGATCTCAAGCCGATTGCTCGTTCTGCAGATCGATTCGCAATGGTCAAAAAATTATTAAAACGTCCCGATATTACCTCGGTGATCAATGCCTGTGATGCCGGCCGTGAAGGAGAACTCATTTTCCATAACATCATACAACTTTCTAGAATCAAGAAGCCCGTTCAACGCTTATGGCTTCAATCGATGACCCCTGATGCGATTCGGGAGGGGTTTGCTCATCTACGTCAGGCCAAGGAGATGGAACATTTAGCAGATGCGGCACTCTGCCGAGCAGAGAGTGATTGGCTTGTTGGAATTAATAGCACACGAGCTCTCACCGCTTTAAATTCCGGTGGTGGAGGTTTTCAGCTCACTCCTGTAGGACGCGTGCAGACTCCGACACTCGCGATTTTGGCCGAGAGAGAAGAGCGTATACGTGCTTTTGATCCTCAGACCTATTTTGAAGTTCATGGAGAATTTGAAGTAGATGCAGGAACCTATGAAGGAAGGTGGTTTGACCCTAATTTCAAAAAAGGAGAAGAGGAGGATCGCAAGCCAGAACGCCTCTGGGAGAGAGAGCAAGCAGAAGCCATTTGTGTCAAATGCCAAGGAAAACCAGGGTCAATCGAGGAGCAAAAAAAAGCTACCTCCCAAGCCTCACCACTTCTCTACGATTTAACGACCTTGCAACGTGAAGCTAACAGTCGCTTTGGGCTCAGTGCCAAGAGAGCACTGCAACTGGCGCAACGGCTTTATGAACATCACAAAGTATTGACTTATCCTCGTACTGATTCTCGATATCTCCCTGAGGATACTATTGCTGGAGTGCGAAAGGCATTAGAAAAATTAGAAGACCGCGAACTTCATGCACACGCAGCTCTCTTGCTAGAAAAAGGATGGCTCGTGAAGACAGGAAAAGTGTTCAATAATAAAAAAGTCTCGGACCATCATGCTATCATTCCTACAGGAGCTTCCATAGCAAAGCTCGATGAGATGGAGGCCAAGATTTACCAGATGGTAGCCCAGCGACTTGTGGCTGTTTTTTATCCTCCAGCCCGTTTTGATGTGACCACACGTATCACAACAGTGGAGGGGGAGCATTTTAAAAGTGAAGGTAAAATTCTTACCGATCCCGGGTGGTTAGCAGTCTATGGAAAGAAGCTAGAAGCTGAAGAGGGAAACCAAGATAAGAGGCTCGTAGCGGTTGCCTCTCAGAAAGGAACATTAGAAGCTGCTTCAACTATTAATGTCGAAATGCACGAGGCTCAGACGCGACCTCCAGCACGGTTTACTGAGGCAACATTGCTAAGTGCGATGGAGGGAGCTGGAAAATTTGTGGAGGATGAAGAGCTGCGTGATGCAATGAGTCAACGTGGGCTAGGGACGCCTGCAACGCGTGCTGCTATTATTGAAGGCCTCCTTCTAGATAATTATCTTCTTCGTGAAGGACGCGAGCTCACGCCAACTAGCAAGGGAATGGCCTTGATTCATCTTTTGAGGCATATGGGTATTGCCGTTTTAACTTCACCGGAGATGACTGGTGAATGGGAATTCAAACTCAAAGCAATGGAGGCTGGAACAATAGAGCGTCCTGCATTCATGAAAGAGATACGAGCATTTACCTCGGATATTATTGAAAAAGCTAAAGGATTTCATGACGATGCAGATACAGGAGTTTTTCCTGACCTGGAGGTGCAATGTCCTCAGTGTGGCCAAGGTCTTTTCAAAGAAAACATACGCCAATTCAAATGCCGTGGTTGCGGTTTAAGCGTTTGGAAATCGGTTGCAAGTCGTCCCCTTAATCGTGAAGAAGTCCGAGAATTACTTGAAAACAAACAGGTGGGTCCTCTGGAAGGATTCCGAAGTCGTTTTGGAAAACTTTTTGCAGCCACCATTCTTTTAGATGAAGAAGGAAAAACAAAATTTTCTTTTGGTGAACGTGAGGATGATCCCGCTGCTCTTGAAACTCTACGCGCTGCAGAATCTGTAGGAGATTGCCCCCTCTGTAAAAAAGGGGTTGTTCGAATTGGAATGAATGCCTATGTCTGTGATCGCTCATTAGAAAAAGAGGAACGATGTTCCTTTCGTATAGGTAAGATGATTCTCCAAAGAGAGATCATTCCCGTGCAAGCAGCTAAACTCCTCAGTTCTGGAAAAACAGATTTGATTCCAGGCTTTGTCTCTAAAAAAGGACGTAAATTTTCTGCCTACCTCAAGCTAGAGGCCAATAAAGTCAGTTTTGAGTTTGAACCGCGCGAGAAAAAAGTGAGTGCCTCTTCTAAAAAAGTACCCTTTAAAAAAGTAGTTTCAAAAAAAGTAGAAAAACCATCAAAATCTCGCAGCACTTTAGTAGCTAAGAAAAAAAATAGATTTTCAGTAAGGTGAGCTACAGAAATAAACAACACATAAAATCAAATCAGCTTGACTCGTGGTAGACCCGCATATTTTATACAAATTCTTCTGTGGCTTGAGAAAGTCTGTTTGATACTGAATCAGAATTGAATAGCTTCATGGTTCTTATAATCATACAGTCCGGCATTACAATCCTTCGCCCCCCTTGTATTAATGAGCTTTGCACGGCGCCTCATGATGATTTAGTATAAATTATTCAGGCTAGCGCGTTTGGATTCATCGTCAGCTGCCATTTTCCTGATGAACTTAGAAATTTTATGATTGAAAAAACGAACCACAAAAAAATATCCCTTTTGAGCGCTACCGCCTTAAGTGCGACGGCAATGGTCGGATCTGGGTGGCTCTTTAGTGCACAGCTCAATGCTCAACTTGCTGGAAATTATTCTTTTCTTGCCTGGTTCTTAGCTGCCCTACTTGTGATGCCTGTAGGGCTTTGCTTGGCTCAAGTTGTTTCCGTCTTTCCAGTCCGTGGTGCTACTACACGCTCAAGTGCCTTGTCTCATAATTCCATCTTTGGAATGCCTTTTGCCTTTGCTAACTGGTTTGGCATTATGGTTTGTGTTGCTACTGAAGCGCAGGCTACTACTCAATATTTATCCGCTGCTCTTAAAAATACCGATCTCATGAATGATCATGGGTTAACGATTTATGGAAAATTGTTTGCTCTGGGTATTTTGTTTTTATACTTAATTGTCAATTTTTACGGAATCAAATTACTTGCCAAAGTAAATAATATCGTCACAGCATTAAAAATCTTTACCCCCATTTTTACGATCGTTCTTTTTCTTATTGCACGATTTGATACAAGTAATTTTCAATTAGACTCTCATTATGTCTATACTGCTGGATCGGCTCTTGGTGCGATTGTAGGAGCTGGTCTCATTTACTCTTTTAACGGTTTTCAGTTAGCCGTGGCCTTTGCTAGTGAAATAGAAAAGCCAAAAAGAAATGTTCCCCTCTCCATCGTGCTTTCGATCGTCATCGTAATGTTTGTCTATATGGCATTACAACTTGCCTTTATGGGAGCTGTTCCTCACGAAATGTTACAAGCGGGATGGAGTTCGCTGAATTTTCATTCTCCCTTATTAAATCTAGCAATACTCCTAGGGCTCCATTTTCTTGTGATTTTACTAATGGCTGACAGTGTCATTAGCCCTTCAGGTACTGGATATGCCTATCTTGGAGGTTCGGCTCGAATGTTTTATGCCATGGCTGCAGAAGGTCAGATGCCACAATGGTCTATAGGAAAACTCAATCCTATTTATAATCTTTGCAGACGTTCTCTGCTCATTAATTGGGTGATGATTGCTGTTGTTCTCTGGAATGCTGAAAGCTGGTCGTCTCTCATGGTTGTGGTTACAGGTTACAATCTTCTAGGTTATATGGCTGCACCTATCAGTATGGGAGCTATTAAGCCAAAGACACGTGTTTATGGAGTTATTGTTTTTGTGATTCTTGGGCTTATTATGACGACTCTTCCAAAACATGATTTATTTATGATGATTATATCCTTAGTGGTACTCATGGTGATTTATGGAGGAGTGCAATTAACCAAGAAGAATAATTTTTTAATCCTCTTAGGCCTCATTACTCCTTTCATGGGTTACTTGGCAATGATCTACGTTTATCAAAATCTCATTTATGTAGGAGTTGTTTCATTCCTTTTTTACCTTTTTATTACAAGTGTTCGTTTTATTCAGTTCTGTAAAAAATATAAAACAGAGGGTCTCTCCTTTGAGGATGAGCTTTAACCCGGATATTTCATACCGATCTACTGCGTAAGCCGTGAAGCCAGATGGATGCTGCGTTAGACTCACATTTTGATTTGGACAGTATGTACACATGCAGCCCTACATCAAAATGCTCGCCTGCGTTGACTCGCTCGCTCCCGCTCGTCTCGCCCTTTCAGGGCTGCCCCCTTAAAGCCAGGGCAGTCTCCCCTGCGGTCTCCCGACCTCCGTGGTACCCCATCAGTCTTTGTAGCTAGCTCGTCACGATCAGTATGAAATACCCGGGTTAGAAAATCCATTTTTGGAAGGAAGCTTCCATTTTTAATCAAAAACATTCCCCCTGTATGGAGAAGAATGAAAGGTCCCGATTGTATTAATTGTAAAATCAGCCATATTGTTTACGACCTAATTTAAAATCATTTTACTTATTAAAGATACTTTGACCTCTCTTGACTATCCCTCACATGAATGTGGTGTATTTGCCGTGTATGGGCACCCTAATGCAGCGCTTCTCTCCTATTATGGTCTTTTTGCTTTACAACATCGAGGACAGGAGAGCGCCGGGATTGTCACTCATGCTGGCAGTAAGACTCCTTTTCAGAGCGTGAAGCGCATGGGACTTGTCTCTCAGGTTTTTAATGAAAAAGATATAGATCAATTAAAGGGTTCCTATGCCATCGGTCATGTTCGTTATTCGACAACGGGATCAAGTAACCTCCTCAATGCACAGCCCCTAAGTGCTGATACAAGTCGTGGACAAATTGCTATTGCCCATAATGGAAATTTGATTAACGCTGCACGTCTTCGTGCCGAACTAGAGATGAAGGGATCGATTTTTCAAGCGACTTCTGATAGCGAAATTATTCTACATCTTTTGGCTCAGCCTGGGGCTTCTTCCGAAACAAAAAACCCGCTTGCAGCACTCCGTGAACTTGAGGGAGCATTTTCTATCGTTATCATGGGGGAAAAAGAAATTATTGGGGTCCGTGATCCTCATGGATTTCGTCCTCTCTCTTTGGGGAAGCTCGATGATGCTTGGGTTTTAGCCTCAGAAACCTGTGCCTTTGATCTCATTGGAGCACGCTTTGTGCGCGATGTGGAGCCTGGAGAAGCTCTCATCATTAATGAATCAGGACTTCGTTCTGAATTCCCCTTTAAGAGCAGCCAAGAATCATTTTGTATTTTCGAATATGTCTATTTTGCACGTCCTGATAGCAATCTTCGCAATATCAATGTGAGTCAAGCAAGGGTGCGTATGGGACAAGAATTAGCACGGCTTCATCCTGTAGAAGCCGATATTATTGTTCCGATTCCTGATTCTGGAATTTATGCAGCACTTGGTTTTTCGGAGGAGTTGAATATTCCCTATGAGCCTGCCTTTGTTCGTAATCATTATATCGGACGTACTTTTATTCAGCCTACCCAGCTCGTGCGTGATTTCAGCGTGCGTGTGAAACTCAACCTTATTAACTCTTATGTTGAAGGAAAGAGGGTTGTGGTGGTGGATGATTCTATTGTACGTGGAACTACTGCGAAAAATCGTGTGATTAATCTTCGTGAAGCGGGAGCCAAAGAAGTACATCTGCGTATTAGTTGTCCCCCTCATCGATATGCCTGTTACTATGGAATTGATTTTCCTGATCCTGAAAAATTACTAGCAAATCAATATTCTCAAGAGGAGCTATGTGCCTACCTAGGAGCTGACAGCGTTGGCTACTTAGATGTTGAGGGTATGGTTCGAGCGACACGCCTTCCCAAAGAAAGTTTCTGCCTTGCCTGCTTTACAGGTGATTACCCCATCCCCTTTGATGCCTCTTTTAATAAATTAATCATGGAGCGTCGCCACAATCAGGCCCATCTTCTCCCTGATGATGCTGTGTTGTTCTAAAGCGTCATGTAGCGCCAAGAGAAAATTCTTATTCTAATTGGCTATGAATATATTTTATCCATGGATCACAGACATTCTTTCTTTTATCGGGCCCTTAGCAGATCTTGACTCTGATGATTCATCTCATATTCTTGACTACTTAATTTTTAATGAAAATTACCTCGACTCATCCTTCAAATTCTAGAAAAAAAAATCCCTCTGCTGCCAGGCTGCTTGCTAAAACTACTGATTCAAGTTCCTATGCTCAAGCTGGTGTGAATGTGGCTCTAGGAAATCGAGTCAAGGCGGGCATTGGGAACATCGTTCGACAAACGCATGGTGCCGAGGTGTTGGGGGGTATCGGTGGCTTTGGAGGACTTTTTCAACCTGACTTTAAAAAAAGAAAGATTAAAAAACCGGTCCTTGTCTCTAGCACTGATGGAGTGGGAACCAAGCTCAAGATTGCTTTTGCAACTGGTCGTCATGATACCATTGGGGCCGATCTTGTGAATCATTGCATCAATGATATTCTTGTGACCGGAGCAGAGCCTCTTTTTTTCTTAGATTATATTGCTGCAGAAACCCTAAGTCCAAAAACAGTGCGCTCTATTCTTAGCGGTCTTTCGCGCGCTTGCAAAGCAGCTAGCTGTGCTCTTATAGGTGGAGAAACGGCCCAAATGCCTGGCCTCTATCATCCTGGGGAATATGATTTAGCAGGAACCATTGTTGGTGTGGCTGATCGCAAGCAACTTTTGGATGGAAGTCGTGTGAAGGTTGGAGATGTTCTCATCGGACTTGCTTCCAATGGCCTTCATACCAACGGTTACACACTAGCACGGCATGTTCTTTTTGAAACAATGCACCTCAAGCTCTCTAGTAAAATTCAGGGGCTTTCTACAACACTCGAAAAAGAACTGCTCAAAGTGCATCGCTCTTATCTTCCTGAGTTTAAGTCGATCGCAGGCTTGGGAACAGCTCTGCTCCATGCTGCCGCACACATTACTGGAGGTGGGCTTATTGATAATCTTCCAAGAGTGCTTCCTAAAAATTGCGATGCCTTTATTGATTCCAATGCTTGGAAGGTCCCAGCTATTTTTAAACTCATGTGCCACGGTGGTAATATTGACCCTCTAGAAATGTACCGCGTTTTTAATATGGGAATTGGAATGGTTTTTGTTGTCCCCTCGAAAGAAGCTACTGCAATTGCCAAAAAACTTCGTGGAAAAATTATTGGAAAAATCATCGCAGGTCATGGTGAAGTGCAGTTAGAGCCGGCTCAGCAATTGATTCATGAAGAGTAAAAAAACCTCCTCTCCATTAAACATAAGTCTTGGTACAGGATTGGGGGTCGGTCTCATTGGAGCCTTGGCTTTAGCTGTTCGTTTTGGGTGGCGTCATCCTTTACGTAAACATATTCCAGATTCTATTTCACCAGCTGTGTTTGCAACTCGGGTGCTTAATACCTCCTCTGGGGAGGTCGTTTACCATACTTCTGGAAATGGGAGTCCTCTCCTTTTTTTGCATGGTGTCTTTCCGGGAGCCTCTTCCTTTGAATGGTCCAAAATTTATCCCTATTTTGCGCATAGCCACCAGGTCATCGTTCCTGATTTAATCGGGTTTGGTGAATCTCAGCGGCCTCGTTCTGCTATTAATGTCGAAGCTCAGGTCCAAGCACTTGCAGCATTTTTTCGCATTACCTCCGGTTCTCCCATGACGATCATTGCCTCTGGATTAAGCTCTAATCTGGCATTGCTACTTGCTGCACGCTATCCTCAAAATATTGCACGTCTTCTTTTATGGATGCCCCTGCTCACATTACAGAAAAATTTCTCAATGGGCCCCTGCCACCATCTCTCCTGGTTCCCTACACTTGCACGTATCGTCTATCAGCGGCAATGGAGCACGGAGGCCTCAATCAAACAGTGGCTTGTACGCTCAGGGTTTTCACCTTTGGATCCGTTCCTTGAAGAGGTACTTTCTGTGCTTACCTCCACTGCCCAGCAATATGGAGCAGAGTATGCTTTCTTAGCACAAAGTTCTGCTCGTTTCTGGCGTCATCTTTCAAGTAAAATGAGCTCGATGACTACTCCTGTTTCTCTTCTTGCAACTCAGGATTCCGAGCGTCTCATCACGGAAGCTATTACCAGCCTGCGCTCTTATACGAGTCGTTTTTCTATTAATAAAGTAGAGACAAGGAGCCCTTTAGCTCCATTATCTGATCCTCAGCCTCTTGTTGCTTCGATAGAGCATGAAATGTTTTTGCATCTATAATAACAGTTGATATAGTTAAAAAATGCTCTGCATTGCCCTGAATAACCATTCCACTTTTGCCATTTCCATTGATGCCTGTGTAGTCTTGATCTACTTCATGGTCATTATTGGAATTGGCCTCTATGCTGGCCGGCACAATAAGACACTAGAAGAATTTGCTCTTGGGGGACATTCCATTCCATGGTGGGCTGTTCTTGCTTCTATTGTAGCAGCTGAGACAAGCGCTGCTACCTTTCTTGGAACTCCGGCGGAAGGCTATAAAACGCATGCCTTTTTCTATGCTCAACTTGCTATCGGAACCGTTCTAGCACGTATTATTATCGCCTATACTTTCATTGCCCCCTACTACCGCTACAAAGTAAAAAGTATTTATGGATTTTTAACAGTGCGCTTTGGCACAGCTACGAAAAACACAGCTAGTGCTATTTTCCTTTTTACTCGGGTGCTAGGTATTGGAGTGCGACTCTATTTAGGAGGTCTTATTCTTGTGGTTCTCTGGCATTACTTTTATCCTGGAATGCCGACCACCCTCGCTCACTATTTCTGGGGTATATTGATCATCACACTGATCACAACTGGGTATACGATGGTTGGTGGAATTAAAGCTGTTGTTTGGACTGATCTCATCCAAGCCTCCCTCATGATAGGATCTATTATTATAGCAATATGGCTTCTCCTGAGTCGTATTGGAGGATTGAGCGCTGTCAAAGAAACTTTTGGTAGTTGGGAAAATCTGAAATGGGTCCAAAGCGATTGGGATGTAACACTCCCCTTTGGTGCTGCTCTCTCAAAAATGCTCGCTGAACCTTATACTCTTTGGGCAGCTTTCATTGGATCAACTTTTTTAACGATGGCCACGCATGGCACTGACCAAGATATGGTGCAGCGCCTCCTTACAGCTAAAAATGTCCAAAAATCACGCCTTTCACTCATTTTAAGTGGCTTTGCAGATATTCCATTAGCGCTAGCATTCTTAAGCGTCGGCATTCTTCTCTTTGTGTATTATTCCCATGTAGGTGCTCCTACGATTCCCGATAATGAAATCTTTGCTCATTTCATTGTCAATAATATGCCTGTAGGACTGAGGGGACTTATCATTGCTGGTGTCTTAGCAACGATGATGGGCTCCACTTCTGCTGCCCTTAATGCTCTTGCCACGAGCTTTACTACCGATTTTTATATTCCCTATGTGAATCCTATGGCCGATGATAGGGCTTCAATTCGTGCTGCCCGTATAGCTACGTTGATTTTTGGCATCTTAATGGTTGGGGTAGGTACGATGGCAGCCTATTCAGTACTCCTGAATCCACAGCTTACTATCATTCCTATCGCTATTGGGATCCTAGGTTACACTTACGGTGGACTACTCGGTATTTTCTTAGTTGGTATGCTCACTACCACACGAGGCAATGATAAAACCAACGTTATTGCGATGTTCCTTGGAATGACCAGTGTTCTCTTTTTAGGTAAAGTAGAACTTCCTGGAATTATTAATTTTGGTCACTTCATGCCAGCATGGTGGCCAGAAATAGCGTGGCCTTGGTATGTTTTTATTGGAAGTATGGTGACGATTCTTTGTGCTTTGCCATTTAAAACAGAAAGCAAAAAAGAGTACGTTTGATAGTCTCTTTTCAGCCCTGATTACTTAGAAACCCGTATGGGCATCAAAACGTAGAGAAATCGTTGACCAGAATTAATTTTAAAAACACCAGGACTCATTTCATCAATGAGCTCTAGGGCAACGAAATCATCATTGAGATTTTTAAGAGGATCCATGAGAAAATCAGGATTAAATGCAATGGAAAGCCTCGGTCCTTTGTAAACAATAGAGAGGGATTCCTTGGCCTCTCCTACTTCAGGAGTATTAGAAGTAATATCCAAATTGTGCTCTGAAAAATGAAAACAAATAGAACCACTCCTATCATTGCTAAGGAGAGCAACGCGTCTTACGGATTGTAACAGTTGCTCTCGCTCTAAGGTGATGCGCTCCGTTGCTTCAGAAGGAATAACCTGGCGATAATTAGGGTATTTTCCATCGACTAATTTTGTAGCTAGTACAGATCCACCAAGATCAAAAGCTACAAGATTATCCCCCACAAAAAGACGTACTTCTTGTTCATCTAAAAGCAACCGTTCGAGTTCATTAATCGCCTTTGTAGGAACAATAAAATCACATTCATGATCTGCTGGATATTTTATCTCACCTAGTTCTGCATCACAAAGAGCTAAGCGACGCCCATCGGTGGCCACAAGAGTAAGAGAACCCTCCTTGAAAGAAAAAAGAATTCCATTGAGCACATAACGTGAAGCATCCAAAGAAATAGCGTAGGAGGTCTTGTGAAGCCCATCCTTGAGCACCCCTTGTTTCATGATAAAACCTCGCGTCTCCTCTAAAGAAGGGAACTCAGGGAACTCATCCTTAGGTAATCCAAAAATTTTGAAAAAACTAGCGCCACTCCGAATGGAAGTAATATGCCGGGCATCCGTTTCAAAAGAGATTTCCTCAATAGGAAGCTCTCTAATAATGGAAAGAAGACGACGTGCAGGCAAGGTCGTTGATCCTTGTTTGTCGATAACAATAGCGTTTACGAAAGTACGAAGGCTTACTTCACGATCTGTGGCTACTAAAGTAAGACCATGCTCGGTTGCTTCTAAAAGAAGGTTGGAGAGGATAGGAAGGGTGACACGAGTGCTAATGATATTTTGAATACGTTGCAACCCATCCAGAAGTGCTTGTTTGGTAACCGTGAATTTCATTTTATAAAAAGTAACGAGTAAGGAGTGAAAAATGGAGATAAAAATCGAGGAAGAATAATCATCATTGCAGCGCTAAGGATAGTTTCAATAAAGAAAAAAGATTGAGACCCGATGTATCATACTAAACCTGTTACGGTTTGTGGAAAGCTCTATGGCAACTACGCTGGTCTCAGATAATCATTGCGGCGGTATCTATTCCTGCAGTCCAGTATGACCATCCTTCGCTAGCCTTGTATTAATACGCCTTAAACGGTGACTCATAAGGATTCAGTATAAAATATTAGGGTAGCATTCTAATCATTATTATTTGCTTATGAATTATTAAGACTTATCGATGAGTGGTTGTTTTAAATGAATTCATTGAGGTGAAAAAATTTCTACTGAGCCAATTGTTTATCAAGTTGGCGCATGAGATCTCTCAAACGAAGATCTCCATCCATGCGCTTCTTAATAAGTTTGTGTGCATGAATCACTGTTCCGTGATCTTTTCCTCCAAAGGCTTCCCCAATTTCCTTGAGTGTGGAGGGAGTCATTTCACGTGCGAGATACATGGCTACTTGTCGAGGATAGGCGATACTAGCTTGCCTTCGTTTACTTGACATATCTGCAAGACGAATATCGAAATAGTCAGCAACTCTTTTTTGAATTTGATCTATTGTAATATTTTTACGGGCTTGTTCTTGAAAAACATCACGCAAAAGGTGATTGATATCCTGTTGTTGGAGTGGCTTTCCGCTAAGTGATTGGTAGGCCATCACGCGCATTAAGGCTCCTTCCATTCTGCGAATATCGGTACGAATATGTTCAGCTAAAAATTCGAGCACCCATGTTTCAATCATCATTCCAAGAGTCTCTGCTTTTCTGTGCAAAATAGCTAAGCGTGTTTCAATATCAGGAGGCTGTACCTCTGCTGTCATGCCCCATTCAAAGCGGGAGACAAGTCGCTTTTCCAATTTTTCAATTTCACTAGGGGAGCGATCACTTGTGAGGATGATTTGTTTGTGTCCATCATGGAGTGCACCAAAGGTATGAAAAAATTCTTCCTGCGATCGCTCTTTTCCAGCGAAGAATTGGATATCATCAATCATGAGAATATCAGCTTGTCGGTAACGCTTGCGAAACTGGAAGAGTGTTCCATGCTGAATCGCATCAATAAATTCGTTCGTAAACTGTTCACTGCGCAGGTAGACGACTTTCGCTCCCTTTTTATGAGCTAAGATGTGATGGCCTATTGCATGAAGAAGATGTGTTTTACCAAGGCCGCTTTCACCATATATAAAGAGAGGATTGTAGGTCTTGGCGGGGCTTTGAGCTACAGCCAGTCCAGCTGCATGGGCAAATTGATTGTTGGCTCCAACAATAAAATTTTCGAAGGTATAGGAAGGATTTAAACCCAAGGAAGCAGAGGCTTTTTTGGCAATAGAAGGAGGCAGTAGAGGATTTTTTGATTTAAGATCGATATCCTGCTCTTGGAGCTCACGCGGTATAAAATGAAGCTGACGCGTGCTTTTGAAAATTTCTTCTATTGAGGAGGAAAGGAGAGCGGAATAATTACTCTCGATAAAAAACTGATGAATAGGATTAGGGACACTCAGGTTAATTGATTTTGTATCATAGCTCAAAATAGAAACATCACTAAACCAGCGTTGATAGCCATCACTACTAATGCGTTGCTGAAGGACGGTAGAGAGTTGTTCCCAGATTTTTTGGTTATTAAGGTCCATGAAAAAACGTAAAGGGGTAAAGATGAAGGGAGGTCGCTTTAAATCTGGAGAAAAAGAAAAGGAATACTCCAAAATGGCTTTCTATTTTAAAAAAATCATTACTCCACTCAAGAAAAAATCTTGTTTTAAAGGATATATTTTTGAAGCCCAAGACTCAAAATGCTTGACCTGACACTCACTTAGGCTAGGGAATGGAACAAAAAGAAAATCTAGCCCAGATATTTCATCTGGGCTTTATAGTAAAAGTGGTATGAATAACTAAATTTGCAAGAGTATTTTAAAAAATAATAACTTTGACAAAAACGCTCTTTTTTTATCGTAATAAGGCTCTTAAAGCTACGGGAAATCATTGTGATCTTTTAGCACTTTGCTGGAGAATTGTTGCTGATGCTGCATGCAATGCATCTAAAGAGAATCAGTCTAACGAGATTATTTCCTTGCCAGGTTCCTTTTTAGCTCATGGGCTGAATCACGAAATACCATTAACCCGGATTTTTCACGCTGATCGTGAAGAGGAAATAGCGAATCTTGATGGGTCCAGGATAAAATCTCGTTCTCATCTTAATAAACAGCCTGTTTCTAGCCAAATTTGGACTGAGGAATCGATTTTTAATCAAGAGGGAATGGAAGAGATAGCAGAAAGCTATGCTGCTTTGATTCTTCAATCCGTGACCAGAAGTGTTCACTTATGGAAGAGCGAAATAGAGCAAACGCAGCAGGCAGCTGAAAAATATAGGCTTCTCGCCCCAGAGGTCTCTTTTTTTGCAGAAGAGGCAGCAAACTATTTTAAAAAAGCTCAAAACATATCAATTGCTAGAGCATTGCTAGAATCTTATCACCTTCGAATAACCGCCTGTGCTGCTGTTGAGGTAGCCATTGCGTATCTTCATGTAGAGGCCTCTCGATCGAGGAATAATGAAATTCTATTATATCATTGGAAAGAGGCAGCTCATTATGGAGAGGAGGCTTTTTATGCCAGGATCAAGGCTGCAGAAGCTTCCCATCAGAAGGATGAAGTAACTGCTATAAAGTGGTCTTTAGCAGCAGCTGCAGCTGCCCAGGTTAGAGAGGCTCACACTCAACTGCTTGAATTATTCCCCATAGGAGATCAGTGCCTTATTACTCATTGGAATAACTTGCTCCATGCAGCAGAGGAGACAATGCAACTGCGAAAAAACAGTACCTCATTAAAGAAAAAAAATATTCTTTCGGATCACGCTGCCTTTTGGAGTGAACACTATTATGACTGTTATACCAAAGTCATTGAAGCCTACATGTCATCCTATCCCCTAGCAAATAGAGAGTGGGAAATAGCTACAAAAGGTGCTAAGCATGTTGCCTCTCTTTGGAAACATTTCAAGAAGCTCGAAACCAAGCGAAGCTTCACTCTTGCTCGTCTCTACCAGCAGAGAAGAGCTCTTTATGCAGAGAAAAAATATAGAAGAATGATCTCTGATCCTTCATCAAAAGAAGTCTATTTTAGTTAGCAAAAAATACCTTGCTCTGAATATTATATGATGATTCATCATGCGAAGCCTTGTTACGTTTAGTATACAATATCCGGGTTAAGAAGCTGTTTGAATTTTTCATGCATGAAGTCATTTGAATTACAAAACTCATTATTAAAAGAGCCTTATTCCAATAAAAAAAGCCTCTCTCTCTATTCTCATGAGATTCTAAGAGCACTAGCAGAAGGAAAAAAAAGTAACGCCCTGTGCTGGAGAATCGCTTCCGATGCTGCTAGAAATTACTCCAGGCAGTGTCACGAAAATGAAATTCTCTTTACTTCCAATCCAGGGGATTTCAATGCAAGAGTCATCGCACTCAGAAAAACTCAAGAGGTACGTTATCGTTTAGCGAAGGCTCTTGAGAAAAAATCCCTCTCTTCTCTTTCTCCATACTGGTTTTTTGAAAAAGAGGAATTGAGAGAAGCTGTCTGGAACTACCGTTATTGGATGAATGTTTCTCAGGTAAGCGACTCCCCTTTTTTAGAATATGAAATTGCTCAGGTTCAAAAAGTAGCAACAAAATATCTAGAAAAGGCTCCAAAGACTAATTGCCTCTATGATGAGGCACAGAGCTGGTTTTTATATGCTCAAAAAATTGCTAAAATGGGAACACGCTCCTTGGACGATGAGGTGCTTATCTATCGTTGCAAATTAGTAGCTTACTCAGCACTTCTGTCTGCTATCTTTCAACGCAAGTGTGAGGCACCACTATTAGAAAGTGATAAAAAAAATCATGATCATTGGAATAGAGTGCTTAATTTTGCCACTTCTGCTTTCCAATGGAGAATCAAGGCCGCCCAAGCTGCCGAGGAAAAGGAGGAGGAATGTGCGATCGATTGGTCCTTGGCTGCTCATGCTGCAAGTCTTGCTTGTGATATTGAGATAAATCGCATGGAACTCTTTTCTGCTAGTTCCCAAGAGGTTTGGGAGCTCCTCACCCATGCCCTGAATGCAACAGTGGAAGCAATGAAAAAACGCGCTGAAGTTGCCTCAATGGTTCATGGAAAACAAAGAGAGGCCGCTCGAGAGCTTGCTTATTGGTCCGAATATTCCTATGAAAGCTATTTGAAGAGCCTTGAATTGTACTATCAACAGAAAAAAGCTCTTTCACTTCACTGGAAAAAAGTCACAAAGAAAGCAGATGGGATCATTGATGCGTGGCAACAAATTGTTCTAAAAAAAGAAAAAAATCATCACCATCTTTTCAATTTTTATTGGAGTTGGGTGGCGCGGTATCGAGAGTCTTTTCACAGAAAAAAAATTGCAGCTCTTTTATGGGAAGAATTTCAACAGCCATGGCAAAATCTTTCTTTTTTTCTTCCAGAGCCATTATTACCTCAAGAAAAGTGTTTAAAGGCTTGGAGGGAAGGGAAAATCAGTCCTGAAACAGAGTTCACCTGTAGCCATAGTTGGATTTATCAAACAGTAGAATTTTTGAAAGAGGCCAGCATTCCTTGCGATCTATCCATGGCTCCCAAAAAATGTGGTATTATGCTTGCTCTTACTTCTGCTACTGATCCCACTTTTGGAATAAATCCCCCATTATCACCTGATGTTTTTTTGGTGGATATTGTGGCTGATGCCTCACCCCATCCCACTGCTCATTTTTATATTGTTCAGAATCGGGTCCAAGCAAAGAGGCTTCGTAATGCTTTTTTTATACCGCATTGGCCACAATCCCGCTTGATTCCTCGGAATCCTCAACGAGGGACTTGTTTTAAGAACATTGTTTTTTTCGGGGAAAAACAAAATCTTGCCATGGAATTAATTTCAACGGCATGGCATCATCGGCTGGAACAAGAGCTTGGGCTTACTTTTACAATAGCGCCTCCCTCAGAATGGAATGATTATAGTCAAGTGGATTGTGCGATTGGTATTCGTGATTTTTCAAAATCACCCCATTATCATAAACCAGCAACGAAGCTCTACAATGCCTGGCTTGCAGGAGTTCCTTTTATTGGAGGAAGTGATGTGGCCTATGCCTGCGATGGACACCCAGGTAAAGACTATCTTGTGGCAACCTCGCTGGAGGAATTTTTTGTGCAGCTCCGAAGACTCAAAGAGAGTGAGGAACTCCGCTCGAGACTCATTAATAATGGATTTTGCTCGGTAAAAAATTTTACTAAAGAGGCTACACGAGAACGTTGGAAAAAATTGATTCAAGAGATTCTTCCCCAGCGTGCCTTAAAGCATCAAAAAATGATGTTAAAAAAGGGATAGCTCAGATATTTCATCTTTAAGAGCAAAAAAATGAGTTGTTGTTGTTTGAGGTAGTTCTATTCCTTCCATATCAGTCGTAGTAAGGAGAGCTTGTGCTTCTAGGGGCAATCCTGCAAGTAAAGCACTTCTACGTTCTGGATCAAGTTCTCCAAAGACGTCATCGAGCAAGAGAAGTGGTGGGGTTAATTTTTCTTGGTGGAGTAAATTGGCTAAACCAAGTTTCAATGACAAGGCTACGGTACGCCGTTGCCCTTCCGAGCCGAAGGTGGCAGTTGGAATATCATTCAGTCTAATAAGAAGCTCATCACGGTGAGGGCCCACTAAAGTCATCCCGAGTTCTATTTCTTTGGCTAGAGAATTTTCTAATGCCTCACGCATGGTCATGGATGCCCCTGGTTGGTAGTGCAGCATTAGTTTTTCTTGTGAAATAGAATGGCAAGCCTGAGCAGCTTGTGGTGCTAAGGCTTTGCAAAGATGTGCTCGCAGATTCATGAGTGCATCTCCATTTTCTATTAGGATCGAATTGTAAGCCTCTACCTCACGTCGAGGTCGCTGTTTCCGCAACACCAAGTTACGTGAACGAAGGGCCTTTTCGTAAAATTTCAAGTGTTTTCTATAGTCATTACTAAGTTGCAATCCTGCACTATCCAAAAAACGGCGACGTCGCTCTCCTGGGCCATTGATGATTTCTCGATCATCGCTTCCAAACCAAACAATACAACCTGTGCTTAAATAATCTGTTGTCTCTTGCTGAGTGACATCGTCGATCTGGAGTAGACGTTTGACCTTCTCACCAGGTGAAAAGCGCATCGAAAGTTCTTTGCCTCCATAGCTTCCTGCTAAAAAAAATGCTTCCTCTCCAAAGCGAATTGCCTCAGTGAGCGTATGCGTGAGGGGAGACTTGAGCCGTAGCAAGACACACGCTGCTTCCAGAAGAGAGGTCTTCCCTTGAGCATTGGGGCCAATGATGAAGTTGAGTCCAGGATGTAGCTCAAGAGATTTTGAGGAAAAAGAGCGGAAATGTTGGAGCGTTAGTCTGGTGAGGATATTCACAATGAGCGTTTTTTTGGGAGAACTTCAGCCTTAACCTGCATATTTCACACTAAATCTATTACGGCTTGTGGAAAGCTCATCATTACTGCGTTGGTCTCGAATTGTGATTTGGACAGTATGAAACATACAGCCCGGCATCCCAATCCTTCGCCCGCCTTGT
>WBXG01000022.1 GCA_008932965.1 Verrucomicrobiota bacterium | reverse complement strand
TCTAATACTTCACATGAATTCTGTGGTGGTTTAAATAAGATTATCATTCTCATATTGAGTATAACCCTCTAGTCTCGTCGACTATGCCGTTTCAAACCCTAGGACTTCACTCTTCTATTCTTAAAGCTATTGCCGAAACTGGTTATACCGAGCCTACGCCGATTCAATCTGCTGCTATCCCCGTTATTCTCGAAGGAAAAGATCTCATTGGTATCGCTCAAACAGGAACTGGAAAAACTGCTGCCTTTGTTCTCCCTCTTTTAACAAGGATGATGCAGGAAAAAAAAGATCATCAAGCTACTCGCATCCGGTTTCTTGTGGTTGCTCCTACACGTGAACTTGTGGTTCAAATCGAGGAGAATGCCCGTGCCTATGCAAAATATCTTCCATTGAAAATTGCCACTATTTATGGGGGAGTGAGTGAACGGCCTCAAATAAAAGCATTGAATGAAGGGGTGGATCTAGTGATTGCGACTCCAGGGCGACTCCTTGATTTACTAAGGGGTCGTGAAAAATCATTTTCGTGTGTTGAACATCTTGTCCTTGATGAAGCAGATCGAATGCTCGATATGGGTTTTATTCCAGCGATTCGCCAAATTGTTAAATTACTTCCTCGCGAGCGCCAGACGCTCTTTTTTTCAGCAACCCTCTCTCGAGAAATTGAAAAATTAACTCATGAATTCCTTCGTGATCCGAAGATTGTTGAAATTGGTCGCCGTTCTAATCCAGCAGAAACAGTAACCCAATGTGTTTATGAAGTGCCGCATCACCTCAAGCCAGTCTTGCTGATGCATCTTCTTGAGCATGATCACTACACTATGGTTCTTGTTTTCACTCGTACCAAGCATGGTGCCGATCGTATTGCACGACGTCTCGAGCAAAATAATATTAAAACAGCAACACTTCACTCCAATCGCTCTCAGAACCAACGTTTGCGAGCATTGCAAGATTTTAAGGATGGAAAAGTGCGTGTCTTAGTTGCTACTGATATTGCTGCTCGTGGTATTGATGTTGATGGAATTTCACATGTGATTAACTATGATTTTCCTCCCCATCACGAAGATTATGTGCATCGTATTGGGCGCACAGGTCGTGCTAAAGCCATTGGGGAGGCTATTAGTTTTGTGATGCAGGAAGATCATGGAGCGTTACGTTCGCTTGAACGTTTCATTGGTCGCGGATTAGTACGAAAAAAAGCGGAGGGACTTAACATGGAGGTTCAGGCACCTCCTCTTCAGGAAGCCTCTCGTGGAAGAAGTCGCTCTCCTTCTGGCTCCAGAGATAGTTTTCAAAAGAAACCTTCGGCTGGTGATAATGCTCCAACAAAAAAAACAGGATATCGTTTTTTTGGTGAGGGGCGACGCCGATCTTGACCCTAGAGTCATTCTATTTTAAGAATTTTTCTTTTTCATTCTTGGGATGAATCTGTGTAGAATTACCTACTCAACTTTTTGGATCGCTAGCTCAATGGTAGAGCAGTTGACTCTTAATCAATTGGTTCCCAGTTCGAGTCTGGGGCGATCCACCAAGAGGAGTCTCTAACAACCCTTCAGCATGAAATATTCGGGCTAACTTAAAAAATAACCATGAAAAAAATAACCTTACTCCTCACGCTACTGGTGCTTCTTCTTTGCTCAGAGCAGTCCATGGCGTGGAGCTCACAGAAGCTTGAAAAAAAATCAGAAGAAGCATTGACCCGGCTTTATAAAAATAATCCTAAAGCAGCTGAATTGGGAAATAAGGCAATAGCTGTTCTTGTTTTTCCAGAAATTATTAAAGGTGCATTGATTTTTGGAGCAGGACGTGGAGATGGAGTTCTCTTTCGTGAAGGAAAAGTTGCCGGTTATTATAATACCTCCTCTGCTTCCTATGGTCTGCAAGCAGGAATTCAACGTTTTGGATATGCACTCTTTTTTATGAACCAGGAAGCACTGAGCTATCTTCAAAAAAGTGATGGCTTTGAACTTGGGGGAGCTCCAAGCTTAGTCGTTTTAGATGCAGGAGCTTCAGGATCATTTTCCACAACAACACTCCAACATGGAATGTATGCTCTCTTTTTTAGTCAGCGTGGGCTGATGGCATCCTTAAGTATACAAGGGACCAAAATTACTGAATTTGTTCCTACGAAATAAATCTGGGTCCTCTTTATTGAAATCAAGCCTTATTCTTCTCTTTGATTTCGATTCGCGTTCTTAGGAACCATTTTCTAAAAAAAGAGGCCATCCTAAGCAAAAATGGAAACCTCTGGGATTGAGGTAAAGCAAGGTGCTCTTCGAAGAGCTTTTGAATTTCCTTCCTTCCAAAGAGCATAGCAAAGCGAAGTGGGGTCATTTCTATGCCCATGGTGGTTCCTGTGTTTCCTTGAGGGGTGAGGGGATTTGCACCTGAATCGAGTAATAGTTTTGCTACCTCCACAAAGCCTTTAAAAGCCACCCCAGCAAGTGGTGTTTGACCTCGATCATTAGGCCGGTCAACCTCTGCACCATAGTCCAAGAGGAGCTGAACTGTTGTGGGATGATCGTGATAAGCCGCAAGCATGAGCAGCGTATTTCCTTTACTGTTGGCTAAATTAACTGGCAATCCATGCTCTAGCATCTTCTTAAGGGATTCTGATTCACCCTCACGTGCATCATCAAGAGCTTGTTCTTGAAGCTCTAGATATCTCTTTTCATCATCGTCTTTTAAAAGCATTAGAAATTATTTTGGTCATTCTCTTTGTCTTGGGGAAGTTCTGAAATTATCTTTAGTGTTTCTTTATGACTTGATGCCAAGTGCAACTCGAACACCTGCTCCATAAGCAGGGTCCGCTTTGGAGAAATGAACACATTGACGTTCTATAATTTCCAGAGGTACATCTTTCATAGCCTCTGCAATATTGGAAAAGAGACGTTGTTGTTCTGCATCGGACATGAGGCGGAAGAGGTCACCAGCTTGGGTGAAATCATCGTTCTCGTGACTTCCATTATAACGATCGGCAACAACATAACCAAGATCTGTCGAAGGCTCTGCATAGCTGGGATCTTCTTTTGGCCCACCAAAGCTATTAGGCTCATAATAGGCATCTCCTATTTTAGGTTCATCAAAACGCATAGCACCATCGAGGTGATAGGTCACAGCAGGATGTTTAGGACGATTCACTGGTAACATTTCATAGTGTGTTCCTAGTCGATGGCGATGAGCATCTCCATAACTAAAAATACGCGCTTGTAACATTTTATCTGGAGAAAAACTAATTCCCGGAACAACGTTTGCAGGGCTAAAGGCAGACTGTTCAATTTCTGCAAAATAATTTTCGGGATTGCGATTTAATTCTAGAATACCAACATCCATCATCGGGTAGTCTCGATGGGGCCATATTTTCGTGAGGTCAAAAGGATTGAAGGGAGCTGCCGCTGCTTGCTCCTGAGTCATGAGTTGAATTTGAAATTTCCATTGAGGAAAATTTTTGGAAGCAATTGCATTGTAAAGATCGCGCTGGTTACTCTCACGATCCCGTCCGATGAGCTCCGTAGACTCAGCATTAGTCATGAATTTGATTCCTTGCAGTGTCTTGAAGTGAAATTTCACCCAACATCGTTTTCCATGTTGATCAATGAGACTAAAGGTATGGCTTCCATAACCATTCATATGACGAAGATTTAGGGGAATGCCACGATCAGAAAATAGTATTGTTACCTGATGTAAGCTTTCTGGCATGAGGGACCAAAAATCCCACATGGCTGTACTACTGCGTAGGTGTGTCTTGGGGTGACGCTTCTGCGTATGGATAAAATCTGGAAACTTATAGGGATCACGGACAAAGAAAACAGGAGTGTTGTTTCCTACCATATCCCAATTTCCCTCATCCGTATAAAACTTGAGAGAGAAACCCCTCACATCGCGCTCCGCATCGGCAGCACCTGATTCTCCTGCTACTGTCGAAAAACGGGCAAGACACTCTGTTTTTGTCCCCGGTTGTAAAACAAGAGCACGTGTGTACTGAGAAATATCTTCAGTAATAGTAAGTGTCCCATAAGCACCAGAACCCTTTGCATGAACTGTTCTTTCAGCAATACGTTCTCGATTTTGATGAGCTAGCTTTTCTAAAAGTTGGTAGTCAGCAAGCAACAAAGGTCCACGAGGACCAGCCGTAAGACTATATTGATTATTAGCAATAGGAATGCCTGATGTTGTTGTAATGGTTTTTGAATTGCTCATAGCACTTGGAATTTATTGTGAATACTAACCTGTATATTTGATACTCCTCTACTTAACCCGCATATTTCGTACCAATCTACTGCGGAGGTCGGGAAGCCAGCTGGATGCTGCGCCCAAGCTCTAAGTCTTCCTCGGGCAGTAGCAAGAGATAC
Organism: Verrucomicrobiota bacterium; assembly: GCA_008932965.1. Taxonomy (GTDB): domain Bacteria; phylum Verrucomicrobiota; class Verrucomicrobiia; order Chthoniobacterales; family UBA6821; genus CAIWMF01. Next base: position 21,426 of record WBXG01000022.1, on the reverse strand, counting down.
AGCCCGGCATCACAACCCTTTGCTCTCCTTGTACTCATCAGCTTCGCTCATAGTCTCATAACACTTCGGTATGAAATACACGGTTGAAGAAAATATGAGCATAAATCATGAAGAAGGACTATCTTTTTGTGATGACACGCAAGCAGCTTCAAGTTGGAATTCTCTTTTTTACTGTTTTTATTGATATGCTTGGTTTTGGTATCGTGATGCCAATACTCCCGCGTTATGTTGAGACCCTAGGTGCGGCTTCATGGCAGATGGGTCTATTGGTAGGAATTTTTTCTCTTGCGCAACTCTTCATGCTTCCTTTTTGGGGGCACCTTTCAGATCGTATCGGACGCAAGCCTGTCTTAATAATCAGTATTTTTGGAACCATGATGGGCTATCTTACGATGGGATTAACGCGTTCTATCACGATCATGATGGTAGCTCGTGTGATCGATGGAGCTGCTGGTGGTAATATCAGCGTTGTTCAAGCCTCTCTATCTGATATTTCAACACCCGAGGAGCGTTCCTCCATGATGGGAAAAGTGATAGGAGCGGCTTATGGTATTGGATTTATTATGGGGCCCGCATTAGGGGGGTGGCTCTGCTGTCATTACGGTTTTGCTGCTCCAATGCTTGTCACAGCGGGCTTAGCAGCGATGAATTTTTTGCTTATCTTCCTTTTTCTTCCAGAAACATTGCGAAAAAAAGATAAAGAGCCCGAGCACACTTCCTTGCTAATGCTTTTAAAGCATGTTGAAAAAAAGACTTATATTCCTGTGCTGATGGCTTTCTTTTTTTTCGTTCTTGGTTTCTCGATGGTGACCACCTTGCTGGTTCTTTTTTTCTACCATCGTTATGGAATGAGTGAACAACAGACTGGTTCTATTTATGCAATGTTTGGAATCATTGCTATTGTTCTTGAAGGAGGTCTTTTTGGTTTGTTATCGAAATATGTTTGTGATCGATTGCTGGCCATCCTCGGGGCTGGTTTTTTAATGACCTCCTTTTTTTTCATTCCTTTAAGTTGGAGCGTTAGTCTTGCTGTCCTTGCCTGTGTGATGATGGCACTAGGAGATAGTCTTATTACTCCATCTCTTCCTGCAATTGTTTCACGTACAACTCATGAGCAATGGCAGGGTGCCGCTTTTGGCTTTTATCAATCAGCTGGATGCTTGGCACGTTGCTTTGGTCCTCTCTTAGGAGGTATTTTGTTGCAAGTAAATTTTTGTAGTGTGAGCAAAGCATATTATGCACAGACAGCTTTTTGGACTGCCGCAGGATTCCTTGTTATCGCTCTTATTTGTCTATTTAAAATACCGGTTCGCAGAATCTCGAAGTGAAATATTCGGATTCATGAGAAATTATCTTTGGTTTCCATAAAGAGAATTTAATATGGCAGCTTGTATTGATATTCTTTTCTTATGGACCTCTCTTTTTTTCATTGGGACAATCTGCTTACTTTTTTCCTCCTCGTAGGATTTGAACTCATTTTAGGCATTGATAATATCTTGGTGATTTCACTGATTGTTGCCCCCCTGGTACCATCTGTGCGTCAGCAAGCCCGAAGGATTGGACTCTTATTAGCGCTTCTTTTGCGTCTGCTCTTTGTTGTAGGAGCTTTTTATGTTGTTCAGATGAAATCTCCTCTTATTTTCCATTTTTCAGCAAGAGACCTGGCTTTAATTTTAGGAGGATTTTTTCTCATTGGTAAAACTGCCAATGAATTATACTGCATGGTTGAACATAAGGAAAAGAGTCCTTCTATTACTGCTTTAACACAAAACCTGGCTTCTGTGGTGATTCAAATTGTCATCTTAGATCTTATTTTTTCGATTGATTCAGTCATAACGGCAATAGGGCTCACCTCTCACCTTTTAATTATTATTACAGCAGTCATTTTCTCTTTTATTGCCCTTCTTTTTTATATTGGGCCTGTTGGTGAATTTATCCTGCGCTACCGCTCCCTTAAAATGATTGCCCTTCTCTTTCTCATTCTTCTTGGAGCTTCTTTTGTAGCTGAGGGATTGGGGTATTGCATTGATAAAACTACTCTTTATGGCATTGTATCCTTTTCATTAACGATCGAGATCCTTCAAGAGAGATACAAGAAAAACCATTCCTAATAAAAGTGATGACTTTATTTTCATGCTAAAGCTACTGGCCACAGATTTTGATGGAACCTCTATTGGATATACTCCTCATGAGTCCTGTGTTGATTGTTTGGCACTAGCTCTAGAAAAAATCAAAAATGATGAAATTGTTTGGTCGATCAATACAGGAAGAGATTTTTTATATTTACTGGAAGGTTTAGAATATTTTAATGCCCCAGTAGAACCTGATTATATTATCACTAGTGAGAGACACCTGTATCGTCATAACAAAAAAAAAGGGTGGAAACCCTTTGAAGAGTGGAATCGACATTGTGATTCTCTACATGCCGAACTATTCAGAAAAAGTGGGCGTTTTTTTGAGCAGATTAAAAATCTTATTGCTCAATATTCAGATGAAACCACCCTTCTCGAAAATCATGACGGGGTTCCCGAAATGTTGATTGCTGAGAAAGAGGAATTACTAGATGAGATAGTATTGCAGGTGGATTCTCTTCCTCATCGCCCTAATAATTTCTCGTTTCAAAGAAGTAGTCATTATATGAGATTTTGTCATAAGCATTATGATAAGGGTAAAGTTTTGAGAGAGTTAAGTTCTCTTTTGTCCCTTCAAGCAAATAATATTTTAGCGATTGGTGATCATTATAATGATCTTTCTATGTTAGACGGGGAGGTTGCCAGTATGGTTGCGTGTCCGTCCAATGCCCATCGTGAGGTTAAGGCAATCGTCCAGAAAGCTAATGGCCGTATTTCACAATATGAGGCAGGAGAAGGTACTGCTGAAGCCATTCATTATTATTATCAAAAATTTAATAAGAAAAAATAAAAGTTAATGTAGTCATACTAATATCATAGAAGATTATTTTATTCCTTTTGACTATGAACAGATATCTGTTTTTAAAAAAAAAATACTTTGCTGCTTTTTTACTCTTAACTTTGATTGCTTCAAGCTCTCTTTTTGTCATTCAAGTAAGAGCAGATCAGCCATCCACGGCTTCTAAGAATGATGATTATTTAGAAAATGAAAATTCACAAAAGATTCTTGATTATTGTGATTTTTTAAATGAAGAGGTATCGCAGGATCCTTATGGAATTTTTGAACAGGAACCCTCAGGAATCATAAGAGTTCCTATTGTCCGTTTTGGTTCCCCTGGGTATTACGTTTATCAACCTCTACTACATCAAAGCGAGTATAGATTCCCTGTGATGAGTTATAATGATGCATTCCAATATTCTCATTGGTTCAATATAAAAAGGGGGCAATCTAGTGCCTTATCACTCAGTGAATATGAAAGAGATGAGATAAAAACTCATCAGTGCATCGATGCAAACAATGATGAAATTAATTTTTCTGCATTCAATAATACAAATAAAATTTCATCTTATTCAATAGATCATGATCTTAAATCTAATGCAATACATTATGAGTTTCACAATAGCTCAAGCATTATTCCTCAAGTTGGCCCCAGTCCGATAATAGTAGCTAATGAATTTGTCGACGAGATCATTGGACTTGTGGTGAGTCTTTTGGCAGGTGGAATTGTAGTAGTAAAAAAGCCAATCAACAACGACTCCATTTTAAGAGGAAATTCTCAACATCCTAGAATGCCAGATTCTATTACTGACCTCAGTAAGATTCCAAATAGTGAAACAGGTGAAACTACAAGAAGAATATCCCCTCCTTTAGGAACAGCTGCTAGATCTGATGAGGATATCAGAATAAGTTTCGTAGGAAGTAATGAGATAGATTCTATTCAAAGTGAATTACCAGGGTTAAAAGCGAAGGCATTCCAGAGGATTGCGATGGCTCGCCAGTTCGAAGAAGAGCAACAGATTTTTGGAAAATATCATGAAACGATGGATATTCTAAAAAATAAAAAAGAAATACTCTCTCTTACCTCAAGGCGCATACTTTCAAAGCAAGAGAAAAAAAAATCAGTTGAAAGAATTTTTAAAAATCTCATAACTCGTGAAGAACAAACATATCATGATTTTAAAAATCAATTTTTAAAGAAAACTTCCTCTGAATTAAAGCCTTTAGAAATAAGAAGCCTATGGAATACCAGTAAGGAATCTCATGACAGAGTATTAGTTTCGTGGGACAAGCTCACACTGATGATTCATTATGAGATTATGATGGAACAGAGAGACAATAATTCAGAAAAGAGTATTCAAGGTTGGAAACAGCTTCTAGGTTCTGTGGAGGAAAAAAAGAATTTTTGGAAAGGGGACTTTTGGCTAGATTATTGGGAAATTCAAATTGATTTGAAAAAAGCAGAAGAACTCGAGCAAAAAGACCAAACAGACTTTGAATCAATGATGAAGGAACTGGATTTTTCAGATCTTCCTTCTTTGGAAGTTCTTGAGGACTCTTTTAACCAGGCCATTGACTCTGCAGAACATTTAGCTCATTTGTGGAAAGATATCGTGCATAGGCATCAGTTAGCTCTTCGTAATGATTCATGCTTGAAAGAATTTTCAGATGAGATTGTTGAAGCTAAAAATAGCCTTGATTACTGGAATATTGAGGGGCTTTTTCGCCGGGCATTAGGCCATGAAAAAGTCGCTCAATTGTTGAGTTGTGAAGCAACTCATAGAGATTCACTTGAAGAAAAATTTCATCTAAATTGGATGAAAGCAAGAGATGCAATCTATGATACTCAAGCATCCTACCGCTCTGTGAAAGGAGTTATTTCTAAAATAATCAACGAACTTTCAGCTCACGTCTCTCATCAAGATAATGATCAAATGCTGCATGATTGGTTAGAGGAAGTAGAATATGAAATTATTTTTTGGGAAAGTGAAATAAGCTGGAGTGAGGGAGAAGAAGCCCATCTAATCGCCGCTTATGCTACAGAAAATTGTTATTTTCATGAAGATTGGTCATCTAATTCTAGCGATGATGATTCTGATGTGATGCATGAGGAACCTGATTATTTAAGTCAGTCGAGATTATATAACATAAAAAAAGCTATTTACTTATTATCAAGAGCAAGGGATGTACAATCCAACGCCATTTCAAAACTTCCTCCAAAATTTCATGAGAATTTTCAGGATAAATATAATTTAGCAAGTGATGAAATAAATCATTGGAATCGATTTCTTTATGATGCCACTACATCTAAAGACTTTTAACAAAAAAGAAGGCCGGACAACATAAGTTGCCCGACCTCCTAAAGTAAATCACCAGATAAAAAATCCGATGTCTCTTATTTGGAACGTCCAGTCATTGCTGGTGCTGGTGCCTGTTTGTGGCACTGACATGCTCCAAGTGTAAGAGCTGCTGCCGCTAAAGCGACGAGTGCAATAATTTTTGTGATTTTCATGAATTTCGCCTCCTTTCGAAGCTGGTTGCTAGCCTTCATCTAAAACTAGTTAGCCTCTACCTGCAAGTGGACAATTTTTAAAAACGAATTTTTATTTTTACTAGAAGTTTTCTTGACTCTTGGATCCATCCTAAATCTAGTCCGGATGTAGTTTTTGAAACTAATCAGAGTAGTCTGTATCGCTCCTTCTAGGGCTATCATGGCTTAAGGAATGGCTCCATCATGAGGCAATAATCTCAACAAGATCACCTTCTTGAACAATGTTGAAGAGTTCTACCATCGCAGTATTAGCAAGACGAATGCAGCCGTGGCTAGCAGGAGAACCCAAAAGGTTCTCTTGGTTTGTTCCATGAATGTAGATGTAACGGTCACGAGTATTAGCATTTTCAGGTTCTAATCCACTTAACCAAAGGATGCGTGTTAAAACATAATCCTCTTCTCCCTCTAGATTGGCAATAATGCCTATCGGTTTTCTCGCTTCGAAGATCATTCTTTCGGGAGCATGATCTCCAATTTTTTCCTCAATCACGAAGCTCCCTAGCGGTGTGCATAAACTTCCCGCTTCCGTTCCTAGACCAAATCGAGAGCTTGAAATTTTATAAATGGCAAGTGGTTCTTTTTTTTCATTGCTATTTCTCCCAGGAAAAACTTCAAGGCATTGCCTGGAAATACTAACTCTTAGGTAATGATATGGTATGGAAGTGCTCATTCTTTTTATGATTAATTCTTGAGCTCCGAGGCTGCAAGAAATAAACTCCTCGCCCTTACTTCAAATAATAAATGTTTTTACAAAAATCATCTAGCTTAGCAAAAAATGTAGCTATTGTTGGTGCTACTGGAGCAGTCGGAGAGGAACTCCTAAGGGTCTTAGAACGGCGTCACTTTCCAATAAAAAAACTTCGGTTGCTTGCTTCATCTCGCTCAGCGGGAAGATCATTGTCTTTTCGGGGGCAATCGATCCCAGTAGAGGTTTTAGAAAAAGAAAGTTTTGATGAAATCGATATAGCATTTTTTAGTGCAGGGGGAACCATTTCAGAAAAACATGTTTCTGATGCAGTACGTGCGGGTGCTGTCGTGGTTGATAATTCCTCAGCTTTCCGAATGGATCCTTCAGTTCCGCTCGTCATACCTGAAATTAATGGTGCTGATATCCTCACTCATCAAGGTATCATTGCTAATCCTAATTGCTCCACATTAATTGCCCTCATGGCACTCTATCCCTTGCACCAACAATTTGGATTATCTCGTGTGATTGCTTCGACCTATCAAGCAGTTTCTGGAATTGGGACTCGTGGTATCGAAGAGTTAGAAAACCAAGTAGTGGCATTAGCTCACAAAAAAGAGGTAAAGCCAGACGTCTTTCCCTACCAAATTGCTTTTAATCTTCTGCCACATATTGATTCTTTTTTAGATAATGGCTACACACGAGAGGAAATGAAATTTCAGAATGAAAGCCAGCGTATCATGCATCTTCCCAATCTGAAGGCTTCTGTTACATGCGTTCGGGTTCCTGTTTACCGTGCCCATTCCATTTCGATTCATGCAGAATTTGAAAATCCTCTCTCATTAGCAAAAGCTCAAGATGCTTTAATAGCAGCTCCTGGAATAGATCTTATTGATGATCCTTCCAAGGGGCTTTATCCGATGCCTCTAGAGGTACAAGGATGTGATCAATGCCATGTAGGAAGGCTACGTGTCGATTATACCACTCCTCATGGTCTCTCTTTTTGGGTCTGTGGTGATCAGCTCCTCAAAGGAGCAGCCCTCAATGCAGTTCAAATAGCAGAACTCATTCCTGATAGGAGAGACATTGGTAGATAGCTTCCATCTGAGGCCTTATACTAAGAAAAAATTCAATGATTCTAACCTGCACTTCTTAATTTAATACCCTATACACGTAAGATCATCCTAAAAATCGTTTTCAAATAGAAATCCTTTTTCCCATCATTTATCTTAGACCCTTGATTCCATGCCTACCTACGAATACGAATGTCACAAATGCCACCATCATTTTGATGCTTTTCAAACCATGTCTTCTGATGTTTATAGCACCTGTCCTAAAGAACATTGTCAGATGAAAAAATGGGGCAAAGGAAAAGTGAAAAGATTAATTGGAGCAGGGGCCGGTCTTATTTTCAAAGGATCTGGTTTTTATATCACTGATTATCGAAGTGAAGGTTACAAAAGTGCTGCTAAAAGTGATACTTCTTCAGAAGTATCAACAGCACCTGCTTCAGAAAAAAAATCTTCAGCCACGAGCGAAGTAAAATCGACAGTTGCTCATAAGAGCCCTCTTAAAGAAAAGACTCCTCCATCAAAAACAGACAAGCAAAAGAAAGAAAAATAGTTTTTTTTGTGAAGAGACTTTTTAATCGCCCGCCTCACCCCATCAGACTTCACAACCTCCTCGTCACGATTAGTATGAAACATCCGGGTTAAAGAGGTTTTTCAAAAATCTCATAAGTGCGATCCCTACATCCACCCATGAGTGCGGCGCCCTCTAAAATTTCAGTATTATTTGCTTCAACCCAGGAAACTTCAGAGCGTTGATAGCGAGCTTTTGTCCTAATGTAGGCTTCATAGAAGAGAAGAGCACTTAAACCTGTGTTTTGATGTTCCGGGTCGACTCCTAGAACACAGAGGCGAGCATCTTTTGGTTTTTGAAATTGAACTCTCAATGCCATTTCTAAAAAACGAAGAAGACCTTTTCGCTGGCGTGCTGCATGGAAGAGTTCATTAACATTAGGGAGTGATAGACTAAAGGCCACTTCACGATCTTCGATACATGCAAAGAGAATGAGGCTTGGATCTGCAATAGCTTTTAAATCCTCCGCAGCATGTAAAAGATCTTCTAATGAGATAGGGTAGAAGCCCCAATTGCGATCCAGTGTAGCATTATAAAGACGGTGCAAAACAGTCATTTCATATTCGAGATTTTTCATATTAATGCTTCGAATACTAACACGAGCACGCTTGCGCAGCCGTTCAACAATTTTATTCACCCGAGCTGGCGTTTCTCCTTGAAGAGGGATCATCCATGCATAAAGGGTCCGCACGGACTCAAGACCAGCTTCAGTATAGAGTCCACGATAATAAGGCGGATTCCAAGGCATTGAGACGAAAGTAGGAGCATGAAACCCTTCGGTAAGTAATCCACAATCATCGTTAATCGAGGGATTATAGGGGCCTCGAAGGAGCCTCATTCCCTCTTCGCGAAGGACGTTTGCGGCTGTATCAAAAAGTGCAGTGGCAACTTGAGAATTATCCACACACTCAAAAAAACCAAAAAAGCCGACTCTATCTTGGTGATAGGTATTATGAGAGCGATTAATAATCGCAGCAATTCGACCTACTGGTTTACCGTGATCATAGGCAATGAATGGAAAAATTGTTCCATGTTGCTCTGAAAAGGTTCCCTGAGGGGAGATGAGCTTAACAACACTACCGGGAAACGGTGGCGTAAAGTTCGGATTCTTCGAGTGAAGCAACTCCGGAATCTGCTCGAATTTCTTGAGCTCCATGGTGCTCTGGCAAGGCAAAATCAAAAACGTTGCGGCGGCGGCCTGGTTCTGTATAGACGGGATCATCGAAGGTTCCTAGTTCACGGGCTAATTTTGCAAATATTTCTAATATCAAATCGAGATCATTTTCTGTATGTGTCGACATGAAGCTTGTTCTAACAATGGCTTCTCCATAGCGTACCGCGGGATAGATTGCAGGGGTAGCAAAAATTCCTTCTTCAAAAAGTCTTTGAGAAAAAATAAAGGCCTTGGCTTCACTTCCAATCAAAATAGGAACTATTGGGGTTTGTGTCGACCCGATATTAAAACCAATCGCTTTAAATCCTTCATGCATTTTTCTTGTATTGACCCAAAGCTGATCAATTCGCTCTGGTTCTTGACGCATGATTTCAAGGGCTTTGAGAACGCCCCCAACAACAGCTGGTGCAAGTGCTGCTGTGAAAATAAAGCAACGTGCCTTGTGCTTTAAGAACTCAATCATTTCGTGAGATCCAGCAATAAACCCACCCATAGAACCTAGTGATTTGGAAAATGTTCCCATCACGATATCTACTTCATCATTGACTCCAAAGTGATGGACCGTCCCACGGCCATGGGGGCCAAGCACGCCCAGCGAATGGGCTTCATCCACATACGTGATTCCATCATATTCTTTGATTACTGGTAATAAAGTGGGGAGATCTGCAATATCACCCGACATGCTAAAGACACCATCCATGATCACAAGTTTTCCCGATTCCTCAGGAAGTCGTTTGAGTCGGTTCCGCAGTGCCGCTGCAGAGTTGTGACGATAGGGAATCAATCGTGCTACAGAAGTTTGGCATCCTTCTATAATGCTTGCATGGTTTTCTCGATCACAAAGAATGGAATCATCAGACTCCAAAAGTGCTGTGAGGGCTCCTTGATTAGCAAAAAAGCCAGTTGAGAAAAGAAGGACCGCTTCTCTTTGTAAAAAGTTTGCAAGCTGAGCCTCAAGCTCTTCATGAAGACTGATTGTTCCATTAAGTAAACGTGAACCAGTACAGCCTGATCCAAAACGTCGGGTTGCGTCACATGCTGCTTCAATCACACGAGGATCTTGAGCGAGACCAAGATAGTTATTGGAACCGATCATGATTTTCTCTGAACCCTGACACATCACATGATTACCATAGCTATCATCGATGCAGCGAAAGTAAGGGTAAAAGCCCTGGGCTCGTGCATCATGTGAGTCATGATACTCACGGCATTTTTTAAAAATATCTTTAGCCATTTAGTGGATGGTGAGCTCCTCGGTTACAGTCAAAAATGAGTGCCACTTGTGTGATTGGTGGTGTTTAATAAATCCTAAAATATTATGCTAATCAAAAATAGGACTAATGCAAGCTCTAGCCCGAAAATTTCACACCGATCATCTACGGAAGCCGGAAATCCATGGTAGATGCTTTGTTGATCTCGAAGTCCTCCTCAGGCAGTGTGCACACGAGCATATGTCGTCAGACTTCATCGCTCGCCTTGCCCAATCAGCCTTCGCGGCCTTCTCGTTACGATCAGTATGAAATATGCGAGCTAGTTCAATATTTTTTTCAATGTTCGTGAGGCATCAAAATATTCGATTGCTGTTGCTCTTGCTGACTTCGAAAGATGGGGCCAGTCAAGAAGGACTTCGCGTGATGCTTCAATGGCCTCCTCAAGTGTTTGTACAAAAAAAAGACCACTTTCACTTGATTTTTTGGGAAGGAATTGTTCTGCACCTGTTGGTTCGGTGATCACTGGACGACCTTGGGCTAGGTAGGCTGCTGCACGGTCACTGAGCCAGCCACTTTGCATTTTGCTTTCCAGTTTGACTGCAGTAAATTCAGCAAGGGAACCTGCAAGATAATCGTAATAACGCTTGGGTGTTGGCATCAAGCGGTGAGGGGAGACGACGTTCCATCCGAGTTGACGAAGGCGCTTTCGTTCTGGATCGTCACTATTGAGATTCATGGCAAGTTCAAAAATAGCATTAGGAACTTTTTGAGGTAATTCGAGATACGGAGCAAAGGCAGCTTGTTTAGAAAAATCGACATAGGTTCCTTCGATTTCAATTGCTCCGTCCCAGTACCACTGTCCAATAGTAGTAAAACGGGGGCGTGTTTTAAAAAGTGGTTTGGGTTGTGCTTGAAGAAAGGTTGTATCCACGAGTGGAAAAAAAGATTTCCAAGGGACAATGGCTTTTGGAATCCGGGAATCGATCGATTCCATGCAGAGGCCGACTGACCAGAACTCATGATGAAACGATTGTCCCATCTCCATTCGACTCATCCAAAAAATAACTTCTGTTGGATCTAGGCTGCAGAGTAAACGCCTTTCAAAAAGTGTTAGGAGAGGGGCCTTGATAGAATAGCTCAGGTTCAAAAGAATGCCATGCTTGGCCTCTTCACGTAATGTAGAAACATCCATTCCGAAGCTTTGCATTTGAGAGAGATGATATTCTTCCGGGTTTTTTTTCTGAAACGCTTTGGGTTGAATGAGGAGGTAGTATTCAAGGTCATACTCCCTCATGCGTCTTGTAAAGGTCCGTGCTCGCGAGGCATCGAGTGTAGGATCATCTGTCTCCGGCATCACCTCAAGCCAGATGCCACGTCGACCCAGACGCTTGAGACCAAGAAGGTATTGCAAAGGAACAGAAAAATTGCCACCTCCCATCGGATATTTTGCTGCAAATCCACAGCCAATAAAAACAGGTGGTAGCGGAGTTCTTGTAGATTTGAGGAAAGACATTTTAAAGAGTATTCTTGGTTTTTTTTAAAAAAGGAAATATCCAGGTTAAACTCCCGCTCTCTCTAACAAGGATTCAAGTACTTTTTCTGCTTCGAAGTACTCACGAGCGATGTCAAGAGCAGCTTGCGAATGTTTTGCATAATCAGCTTGGATGGAGCGTGCGGCTTCTACAATTTCTTCCATACTAGAAAATCCAACAAGCCCATAGCCAGTGCCATAAAAATCGCTAAATCCAGTTTCTTGGGTGATGACTGGCCGGCCTGCAGCCAAATAACAAGCACTCCGATCGCTAAACCATCCGGTATGAAGCCGAACATATTGGTCCTTGGCACAGGTGAATTCTCCCTTCGAAGAAGAGATATAATGATGATAGCTTTTCCAATGAGTGCTTAAATCATGTGGTAAAACCAATCGCCAGTTGTTGTTTAAGAAAAGCTGCTGTTCCTCTTCCTTTTTGATATCAGAAGCAAGTTCAAAAGTTTCTCCACACTTTTTAGGAGCCTCGACAAATTTTAAAAATTCCAGCGACTTGCTCCAGAGGTAGTTGGAGTCATTCCAAAGAATATCTTTCTTGCCACTAGTGGACCAATTGCAAATCGAGGTGTAGCGGGCTTCCTCGGTTGGTGGTAGAGCAGCGGGAGTATTACACCAAAGGGAGGTGACAATGGGTTGACGTGTCGGAAGCCATTTGAAATCGTGTGTTGGAACTACAAAAGAAGGCGTTCCAACATGCTCACCAAAGGTAAAAAGATGTTCATGGTTAGAAAGAAAAGAGATAGTGGCTTGATTTTTTTGATCTATCTTAATTTGCTCTACTCCTGGATCACTTTCAACGTAGAGAAGATGGGGGATAAGACTTAGATCCTCATTCAAATCATGGGAACCACAGATGTTAAGAGCAGCATCACATGTGCGGTAAAGCTCTAGGAGTTTGGAGTGCTCTATTCCAGTTATTTCCAGTGGATCACGGTAGCGTGCACAGTAGGCCCATTTCCCTTCAAAGCTATATTCTTGGGATAATGCAGTTAATGTTTGAATTGCATAACTGTAATCATCAGAAATATCAAAGGTTGCAGGGTTGTAAGGAAAGCGGGAGGTATCCTCCACGTAAAATACTTCATGCCCCAGACGCTGAAGTCCTATGATGTAGTGGAGGTGCTGCCAGATAACACCTGCAATGGGGCATCCTCCCATAAAACCTAAGACGATAATTTTCTTTTTTTTCATACTGTTATTAGTTTCCCATTGCATTGTACAAACGCGCATAGGTTCCACCTGCTGCCAGTAGCTCAGCACCACTTCCTTGCTCGCAAATCGAACCCTCTTTAAGAACAACAATATGATTGAGTCGATGTACTGTTGAAATACGGTGGGTAACAATTAAGGTCGTGCGGCCTTGCATCAATTCAAAAATGGTTTCCATGATGGCTTTTTCCGTCTCTGGATCGAGTGCTGAGGTCGGTTCATCGAGAAGCAGGAGAGGTGCATTTTTAAGAAAAGCACGGGCAATGCCGATGCGTTGACGTTGGCCCACACTCAAGTGTCCACCACGCTCTCCGACATGAGTTTCAAATCCATGAGGCATTCCCATAATGAAATCATAGGCTTTGGCGCGTTTTGCTGCTTCGATGATTTCGTCATCAGTGGCTCCTTCGCGTCCATAGGCAATATTTTCATGAATGGTAGAAGAAAAAAGAACGGTTTCTTGAAAGACCATTCCGATTTGTTGACGAACAGATTCTTTTCTCAGAGTGCGAAGATCGTGTCCATCGATCCGTACAAGACCACTGCAGGGGTCGTAAAATCGCGGAATAAGACTTAGTAGAGTGCTTTTGCCGGTCCCTGTGCCACCAACAAAAGCAACTGTCTCTCCAGGAGGTATGAGTAAAGTAATATTTTTTAAAACAGCTTTTGCTGGAGTATAGGAGAAGGAAACATCTGTGAAGCTAATTTCTCCTGTGGTCTGTTTAAGTGAAATTGCTTCTGGAAGATCGATAGTTTCTTCTTTTTCATCAAGGACTTCAAAGCAACGTTGTGCCCCTGCTGCAGCTCCTTCAAGAGCCCATGCCGTGTAGGTGAGTTGCTCAATGGGTTGATATAACATCGTGAGGTAGGAGGCAAACACAAGGAGATCCCCAAGAGAGAGTGTCGAATGTAAGACCTGTAGGGCCCCCACCGCATACATGAGGGAGGTTCCCAGTGCCATCAAGGTGCCGACTACAAGGGCACTTTGAGTGGAGGTGATGTTAAGGCGAAAGTTGGCTTCTAAACTTTGCTTGGCATGATGATGAAATTGATCGACCTCGAAGGCTTCTCTACCAAAGGATTGAATCATCCTTATAGAGCTCAAACCTTCTTGAGCTGTTGCAAGGAGATCGCTCTCACGCTCTTGAATCGAAGTCGATTCTTTGCGTATACGCTCTGCATAATATCGCATGCTCACCACAAAAAGAGGAAGTACTACAAGTGAGATGAGGGTCAGTTTCCAATCCATCTTCACCATGATGATAAAAGCGACAACTAACATGAGGAGCGCGCTGAAGATGGTTGAGAATCCTTTATTGTAGATCGTTTGAATTGATTGTGAGTCATAAGCAACCCGGTAAGAAGAATCGCTGCTGCGGCGTGCATCATGATACTTCAGTGGCAAGGATTGCAGGCAACTGTAGAGATCGGTGCGCAATTTTAACGTTCCTTGAAGGCCAATACGAAGCAGAAGCATATTGGTAACAAGAGTGACGAGGCTCGATAGTAGTGTGATAATAATGAGCGTCGCTGAGAGAAAAACCACAGCTCCTACTTGTGAGGTCCATCCCAAGTACGTACTCATAAAAGCTTTTGCCGAGGCCGTTGTGGCCGAGACCTCCGTGGCTAAAATTCCATCGACGATATATTTGAATGGCCATGGCTTTAACAAATTGAGTCCCACACCTGCAGTCATCAGAAGAATGGAGAGAAGCGTCTTCCAAAAAAATTGATGAAAATAACGAAAAATACGAAGATAGAGAGTCATGAGGAAAATCAGATAAAAGGACGATTCTGCCTTTTAAAAAGATAAAACTCAAGTGTGACTCATTTTTGACCTACTCTGGTTATTAAAAAATGATAGCTTCTCATAAGGAACGGTTGTAAGGATAGGCGACGCTTATGCTCTGGATTATTCTTTCTCTATTAACTGCAGGTCGATTCCTTCTTGCTTCCACAGGGTTCTTAAATGGAACTGAAGCATACCTGTTGCTTTGTGGTCAACGTCTAGACTGGGGTTTTGTAGAGGGACCAGCTGGAGTTCCAGCATTGATAAGACTAAGCACATGGCTCGCTGGATCTGCACCAATGGGTATCAGACTACTATCTCCATTACTTGTGTTGCTCGCCTCCTTTGTTCTCTGGAGGCTTGCATGGAATCTTTATGGAGAGAGGGTGGCCTTCTGGAGTGTGCTTGCATGGAATCTTCTTCCTCTAACAAATTCAGCAGCTCTCATCATGGATGGAACCACGGTTATAGCGACTCTTTGGATCGCGACACTTTCGTGGAGCTGGCTTTTAATTGGTAATAATAAAAAAGGTCTTTTTACTTGGATCGTTTATGGATTGCTCCTAGGAATGACGACTCAAGTGAGCTACTCGGTGGGATGGTTGTTACTAGTAGTCCTAGCAATCCTTCTTCTAAGAAAAAATAAGTGTGACTGGCTGGGAATGACAGTTTCATTGTTGCTACTGGCCCTGAGCTGGGTGGGGCCCATTTGGTGGAATATGCATCATGACTGGTTGCAGTGGGGTCAGATAACATGGGGTTCTTTTTGGTCTTATGATTTTCCTTCCTGGGATATGGTGCGATCTTCTCCTTGGTTCTGGCAATTCTTGCTCCTACTAACATTCTCTTTTCTTAGCATGGGTCATTTGCTTTTTTCTTCTGAAAAAAAAGATCAGAAACAGAATCTCCCATTTCTTTTTTTATTAATCGTTCCGTTTTTGTTTTGTCTGGGGGGGGTAGGACATGAAAACCCCTCATTCGGATTGCAGCTGGTTCTTTGGGCGATGCTTCTTCCTAGTGTGGTTGACGTTTTCCTTAAAAGAGAATGGAGAGCAAAAAATGGTTTCGTGCTGCTTTCTATGGTAGCAATTTTTTCGGCACTCCAGATTTTGGAAATCGCTCCCTTTATTAACAACGCTTCGCCTTGGTCGATTCCAAGCTACCATGGGGTAGGAGGTGTTCAAAAAGTTGCTGTAGAATTACTTCGTTTGCGAGCGCTGGAAAAAGATGCTGCCACTAATCCTAATGCAGCTTCTGCTCCCTCTTTTATTGTTGCTCAGACCCCAGAGCTCGCCTCTCTTTTAGGAGCCCTCCTTCCTATTCATTATTCTGAGCTTGAGGGAGCTCCTTCTGTTTTCACCCCAGAATCTCCCTCCTTCTCTAGCCAGTTTCAGTTGTGGCCTCATTATGCAGATGCAGTAGCTTCAGGGGTGATCGATCCACTTTATACGGAAGAACCAAAAACAAGTCCCTTCATTGGTCATCAAGCTCTCTACATCACAACAGAATTACTTGAAGATCTCCCAGAGACGATCTCTGGTGCTTTCTCCAGCGTTACTCCTGTAAGTGAGGCAACATTACAACGAGGCAAGCAACGTGAGCACCTTATTATTTACGAGTGTAAAAATTAT
Source organism: Verrucomicrobiota bacterium (assembly GCA_008932965.1). GTDB lineage: Bacteria > Verrucomicrobiota > Verrucomicrobiia > Chthoniobacterales > UBA6821 > CAIWMF01. The sequence goes on along the minus strand of WBXG01000022.1, from coordinate 5,076 downwards.
CAAATGCTTCCATTGTAAAATTTTTTCCAGAAAATACCGAGCCTGGATATTTCACCCCCATCAGCCTTCTCAGCCCTCCAGCGTCAAAAATTATAAGGTAACTGGCGTGAAACAATTTTTTATAAAAATCACTTCCGCTCCCGCAAGCTCTATGTTACTTTCCCATCTCTTCAATGCCAAGGTAGCTCAGAGGTAGAGCAGGGGACTCATAAGCCCTTGGTCGGGAGTTCAATTCTCCCCCTTGGCAGGATTCCTATGGTTAGTTATCGACGGAACCTCTCCTATTCTGTTCAATAACGCTTCACCTACTTTCACTAGTTTACCTACACATTATTCAATCAACGAGCATCCATCATGGCATCATCTAATACTTCTAAAACAGCTCCCAAAAAAAGCGACTCTGCAACCAAACGTGCTAAACAAGGGGCGGTACGTCATGAACGTAATGTCAGTGTTGCTACAAGTCTCAAAACGATGGAGAAAAAAGTCCTTAAAGCCCTTGGAGGAGAGGCAGACGAATTAAAAAAAGTTTTTGAACAACTCTCCAGCATGCTCGATAAAGCTGTCAAAAAAGGGGTGCTTCACAAAAATAAAGCAGCTCGTAAGAAAAGTCTTTTTAATGCAAGAGTGACTCCTGGTGCCGCTGCTCCGGTAAAATTAGTAAAGAAAGTAAAAGCTGCTCGAGGTGAGAGTGCCAAAGAAAAATCCCGAGCCAGGGCCAAAATTAAATCTAAGTCCAAAAAATAAAATTCTATGGATTCCATAGAAAAGACCAAACTCATTTCAAAAGATCTTTCCAAGGAATTTCCTCGTAGTCCGAGGGAAACATTAGCTGGCTATGTTCTTGCAGCTCGTGCTGTTGATAAATGTCGTTCGGTCATTGTAGGTTGTTCAGGTGACTATCATTCTGGTTGTCCCTTAGACATGATGTTTCTAGAGTTTGCAGGAATTTCCTATGACTCATTTAAAGCATTTGTAGCAACAGGTGCTACTGATGATGAGATCGCTCTATGGATTGCCACTAACTCAACATTGCGTCCAACCATTGAAATCATTCGTTGGAACAATGATCTACGTGGAAAAAGAATGAGTGAGCTTCCAGATCATCTTCAAGAATACATGGAGGAATATATTCCTAAGTATCTTCCTCGGAATCGTCCCGTCTATTCTTTTTTCGATGTCTATGATATCGAAGAAGAGCGCATTTAATACTGAAGGCCACAGAGCCTGGCCCTGATCTTTCAGACTAATGGCCTTTTGAATTAGGGAAGCCTCTGGGTGATAACCCACATATTTCATATCGATCACCTAAGAAAGCCGGGAAGCAAGAGTTGATGCTGCGTTAGACTCCCATTTTGACTTGGGCGGTAGGGACTCCCACAGCTCTGCTTTAAAATACGTAGTCTGCGTTGACTAGCTCGCTCCCGCTCATCTCGCCCTTTCAGAGCTGATTAAAGATATAGGGCAGGGCAGTGGTAGTGTCTCCCCCTGCGGTCTCCCGACCGCCGGTGGTTCTCCATCAGCCTTTCGAGGCCTCCTTGTCACAATCAGTATGAAATATTCGGGTTAAAAAATTTCAGCGTTTTTAATTATCCCCTTTTCAATGGAGGAGAGCATATCACTATGCTCCTTAGAGCTGCGAGTTCCTTGATAACTGAAGGAGAGTGCATTGATGACTTGGCTTGAGCATCACCAGGTATAAACTGGGCAGGAAAGGATTCGAACCTTTGAAGGCTAAGCCAGTGGATTTACAGTCCACCCCGTTTGACCGCTTCGGTACCTACCCTTGTTAAAATTGTTTTATAAAGATTATGTGAAATTTATGAACAATAAGAGCCAAGTAGAATGCTTTTGATTAACACACTAGTCGATCAAAAAATGAAAATCATTTTGTTTTTTAAGTTATCTTCTAGCCTGAATGGTTCATACTCCTACGATCTCCAAAAATAAAAAATTATAAAATAATAGATTTGTTAAAAAAATTTTTTCAAAAATAAACTCTCGTGGGAGCGTTTCTTAACCCGAATATCTGATGGGATAAGAAACGTGAAGAAGTCTGACGACTGCTGTTGGAGTCCCTACTGCCCATGGAAAACTTCGGGCTCAACAAAGTATCGATCCGACTTCTCTGCTTCCGTAGTAGACCGGTGTGTTAATATAAAACAATCACAAAAAAACCATGAATCCACTTGTTACCTTTAATGTCATTCCAAAGCTCCCCTCGTCAATCGAGCCTCTTCGAGAATTAGCTTATAATATGTGGTGGAGCTGGGAGCCAACAGCGCGGCGTCTTTTTCGTGATCTAGATGTTCCTTTATGGGAGGAGACGAATCATAACCCGGTGCGAATGCTTCAGCTCTGCCGTCAGTCACGACTTATTGAGATCAGCCAGGATGAACATTACTTGAAAGAGTTAAAACAAGTCATTACTGCTTTTCATAATTATCTTTCTCGTAAAGATACCTATGCCTCTACCAGATCAAATCCTTCTATCGCTTATTTTTCGGCTGAATATGGTTTGCATGAGTCCTTTCCTAACTATTCTGGCGGGCTTGGGATTCTATCTGGAGATCATTGTAAGTCGGCTTCAGATCTTGGGTTGGATTTCACAGCAGTAGGGCTTCTCTATCGTGATGGTTATTTCAAGCAGCAGATCAATAGCCATGGATGGCAAGAGGCTAAGGAGTTGAACCAAGTCTTTCACTATCTTCCTATCACGGAAGTTAAAATCAATAATGAACCCTTAAAAATAAGCATTCCTCTTCCGGGGCGCCTTGTAATTGCCCGTGTTTGGCAGATAGCACTTGGGCGTATTAAAATTTATTTACTAGATACAACAATTCCTGAAAATAAACCGACAGATCAACATATTTCAGCCACACTCTATGGAGGCAATAATGAACTCCGTATTCAACAAGAAATCGTTCTTGGGATGGGGGGGGTGAAGCTCCTCAAGGCTCTTGGGATTCATCCTAAAGTCTATCATATGAATGAAGGGCATTCTGCTTTTCTCTCGTTAGAAAGAATTCGCGACTTAGTGCGTAATAAAGAAAATGAGATCGATTTCTCTTCAGCATTTCAAGTCGTTGCTGCTTCTAATATTTTTACGACTCACACCCCTGTTCCTGCAGGGAATGATGCCTTCAGTGAAGAGCTCATGAGGGCCTACTTTGGACATTACCCAGAAGAGGTTGGTATTTCGTGGCATCAATTTATGCACTTAGGAGAGATGGAAACAGATCCTAAGGCCCTCTTTAGCATGACCGTGCTAGCTCTTAAAACAAGCCGGTTTGCCAATGGTGTTAGTAAATTACATGGCACTGTAAGTCGTGGTTTGTGGCAAGATCTTTGGAAGGATATTCCCGTGAGTGAAGTTCCCATTATAAGTATTACTAACGGAGTGCATGCCAAGACCTGGGCTGCTGGAGAGTTTCATGATCTTTACGAAAAATATCTTGGAAAAAACTGGGAAGATCGACAAAGCGATATGGAGTTTTGGCGAGGGGTGATCGACATTCCAGATGCTGTTCTATGGGATCTTCATCAAGTTCTCAAGCATCGCACCATTGAATTTATGCGTGAACGTGTCCGAGCTCAACGTATTCGCAATGGAGAACCTCCCGATACCATTCGAGAAGTGAATCATCTTCTCAATGGAGATGTTTTGATGATTGGTTTTGCAAGACGTTTTGCAACCTACAAGAGAGGGGCTCTTCTCTTCACCGATCCCGAGCGGTTACGACGTCTGGTCACTAACAAGGAGCATCCTGTGCAATTTATTTTTGCTGGAAAAGCACACCCTGCTGATGAAGAAGGAAAAAAGATCATTCAAGAAGTTTATAACCATTCACGCGATCCTCTTTTTGAAAATCGTATTATTTTTGTGGAAGATTATGACATCAATGTTGGGCGTCGACTCTATCAAGGGTGTGACCTCTGGCTGAACAATCCTTTGCGCCCTTATGAGGCAAGTGGCACAAGTGGAATGAAGCTTCCGCTTAATGGTGGTATCAATCTCAGTGTTTTAGATGGCTGGTGGTTGGAAAGTTATAATGGAAAAAATGGTTGGGCCATCGGTAGTGATATGGTTGGTGGAACTGAGGAAGAACAGGATGAAGGAGATATCGCGAGCCTCTTTAGTCTGCTCGAAAATCAGATTGTGCCACTCTATTACGCAAAGCCTGATGGAAGATTGCCACTTGCTTGGATTCAAGCGATGCGGGAGTCGATGCGTACTGTAGTTCCACTTTTTAATACCCATCGTATGGTTCAAGAATATAACACCACGCTTTATGAACCAGCGGCACATGGTTACGCTTTAATGGAACAGGATCATTTTAAAGCTGCTCATGAACTCAGCCATTGGAAAAATAAAATGACCTCGCTTTGGTCTCACATTAAGATCATTGATTATGGAATTGCTCATCAAGAAAGCCACCACGATTTCTTTGTCGGTGAAAATGTTGTAATTCATGCATTAGTCCATCTAGGCTCAATTCGCCCTGCTGATGTCCAGGTCCAAACCTACTTTGGTTCACTAGAAAAAAACAAGGTGGTCATTCCTCATCTTCAAGAAATGATGGTTGAGGAGATTGTTTCGGAGGGAGTGTTTCGCTACGCTGCAACAATTCCTGCAGCTGAGAGTGGTACTTACGGCTTGAACGTACGTGTTATCCCTAGCCATCCCTATTTGCTACAGGCTCATGAGTTGAAGCTCATTAGTTGGGCTTGTTCTAACCCTCATATTTCATACTGATCTACAACGGAAGCCGGGAAGCCAGATGGATGATGCGTTGAGCTCGAAGTCTTCCTCGGGCAGTATGAGACATACAGCCCGGCATCCCAATCCTTCGCCCTCCTTGTACTAATAAGCTTTGCACGGCGCCTCATGACGATTCAGTATGAAATATGCGGGTTAATGATTTTGATTGATTCATCTGTTTTGATGATGAAAAGGACGGGAGTGACTTTTTTCAAAATCACTCCCGTTAGAGTGCGTTAGCGATAAGCCGGATTCTGTCAGATGAAGCGAACTTCATTTGGACGATCATTTCTCTCACTGATTTTCATCACTGC
>WBXG01000021.1 GCA_008932965.1 Verrucomicrobiota bacterium | reverse complement strand
TGACATCCAGTTTGCCTCTAGCCTCAATGTTCAAAAGAGTTCAGCAATCGTACAACCGATGATTGAAACAGTAGCTGCTTTTGGAGTCTCTCTCGCTCTTTTCTATGTCTATTTTGGACATCTCTCGTTAGGGAAATTTTTAGCCCTCATGACTGGAATGTTTTTACTTTATGAGCCAGTAAAAAAAGTCAGTCGTATCCATTTAACGCTACAGAAGTGCTTGAGTGCTTCTACAAGTATTTTTGAGCTTCTTGCAACACACCCTACCATCAATAACGAGAAGGATGCCCTTCCCCTGATGAAATGTACGGGTCACATTGTGCTGAAAGATCTCACTTTTCATTATGGGATCAAAAATGCAACTCCTGCACTCCATGAAATTAATCTTACAATCCAACCAGGTCAGAAGATAGCTCTTGTGGGGGCCAGCGGAGCTGGTAAAAGTACGATTTTATCTCTCCTTCTCCGTTTTTATGATCCCCAGGAGGGAGCTGTCTTGATCGATGGGCATGATGTAAGGTCTCTTCAACTGGATTCCCTACGAGAACAGATTGGGGTCGTCACTCAGGAGAATTTTCTTTTTCATGATACGATCTATGAAAATATTCGTTTCGGACGCCTTGATGCCACTCAAGTAGAAATTGAAGAGGCCGCTCGCCAAGCATTTGCCCACGATTTTATTTTAGCTCAACCCAAAGGCTACGAAACGATGGTTGGTGATAAAGGGTGCCTTCTCTCAGGAGGCCAACAACAGCGCCTTGCCATTGCCCGCGCCCTACTCAAAGGAGCACCGATCTTGCTTTTAGATGAGGCGACCTCCGCTCTCGATTCCGAATCAGAACGAATGATTCAAATGGCCCTACAACGCTTGGAGGAGGGACGCACCGTTATTGCAATTGCACATCGTCTTTCTACAGTTCTTGCAAGTGATGTCATTGTGGTGATGGATCAAGGATGTATTGCTGCTATAGGAACCCACCGAGAACTACTCTCCTCTTCGGAAATTTACCGAAAATTGTATGAGCTGCAGTTTCATCATGCTGCATGAGAAGATTCTGACTAAAGAGTTACTGAAATAGTACCACTCTTATGGTGGTTCCGATAAAGATCGATAACAGCAGTGGCTACGTGAACTAGTAATAACTTCCATTGTTGCTCTTGAAAGGAGGTTGTTGCCTCGAGCATTACGGCATAACCTCCAGGAGAAGATAATTCCTTTGGAGAGTCACCGAGATGCTTGCACCACGATGCGGCATGGACCCCACTGATTTCCCAGTGAATATTTTTTATTCCATGGTTGATCCAATAGAGACTGAGCAAATAAATCTGACGAATACGATTGGCTGTGAGATTTTGACTTTTGTTATTGCTGACTGTTTGACTTTGATCATGCCATCGATACTCATAAAGATAATCCGGAATAAAGCAAAGAGACTCATTAATAGCTGTTCTCAGAGCGAACTCATAATCTTGGCATCCTTCAAAGAGAGGATTAAAAAGCCCCAAATCATCATGAAGATCTTTTCGAATCACTTTGAGATGACTGGCCACATTGTTATTGATGAGATCTCTTGGGAGTTCTGAGCGTAAACGCCATGATAGGATATTCCCTTTTTCATCAATATCAATGGCTCGAGAGCTGATATAGCGGATCTCCGGCTTCTGCTGGATTGTTTGCTCCAGAATGGAAAAAACATTGGGAGTGAGACGATCATCACAATCCAAATGCAATATCCATTCTCCTTTGGCACAGGCAATAGCTTGATTAGCGCTATAGCAGATCCCAAGATTTTTTTCATGAAAATGAAGGGTGATTTTCTCCTGCAACAATGTCGATGCCTGAGCTAATAACGAGGAAGAGCTAATGGAGGGGTCATCATTAATAATAAGAATTTCGACCTTGGTGCTAGGGCTCTGAATACATGCCTCCTTGATTGAATCGAGGCAGCTTTTAAAAAAGTTTAGATGATGATGAAAGCAGATCAGGATCGTAAAATGGGGAATCGCCTGCAGGTGCTCTTTGCAACTAGAAGGGGTATCTTGAATACGAGTAATGCTTTTTTTTGCCTCCTCTTCAAGTTGTGGTGAAGCAACTCCTAAAAATTGAGAGGCCCACATCGACTCAAGCTGATGAGACCGTGACTGCAGTGGATTATAACCCATCGTAGGATATGCCACGGTGATTAATCCCTGACAAAACCAATTTAAAAATCGAATGAGGTGCCCGTAGATTTTATTGAAAGCATCTTTATCATGATGCTGTAACTCTGATTGCTGAAGCTTTCTGGTTAGAGGAGTCACCAAAAAAATGAGGTAAAACTTTGCTGTAGAAGCTAAGTTGTTTCTTAAAAGGGAATAGAAAGAATGTTTCATACAGCAAGGTAATCTCTGGAACGTAGAGTTGTTGTCATCAATTCTCAATGAATTTCTATTTTTTGTCCCAACTTGGATATCGCATGCTGATTACCAACAGAAGCCGGGAAGCCTCCTCGTAACGATCAGTATGAAATATCCGGGTTAACTCCTTTTCAGACGTTGCCCTTTGATGATAGAATCGTAACTCATTTTCACTTCACTCATTGAAAACTATTTTGACCTCTCATCCGACAACCACACACTCCAATCAAGAAGCATGGACGACGATCATAGTACCTCGTGTGAACCTTTTTCATATTCCCTGGAAGGAAATTTGGGAATACCGTGAGCTCATCATGCGCATGGTTCATCGCGATTACGTCTCGCGCTATAAGCAGACTTTTTTTGGATCGCTTTGGTATATCATGCAACCGCTCTTCACAAGCCTGATGTTCACCCTCGTTTTTTCTAACATTGCAAGGATCTCTACGGGAGTGATTCCACCTATCCTTTTCTTTATGGGAGGAACGGTTTGTTGGAGTTATTTTTCAGCCTGTGTGACAGGAACTGCCTCCACCTTTCTTTCCAATAGCTCGCTCTTTGACAAAGTCTATTTTCCAAGGCTCGTTGTCCCCATCTCCCAGCTCATTGTGAACCTGGTGGGATTCGGCATGCAGCTAGCCTTATTTCTTGGGTTTTATCTTTGGTATACATGGCATGGTGCACCCATTAGCATGGGATGGCGTGTGATCGTTCTTCCCATTTTATTGATACAAATGGGAGCACTCGGACTCGGAGTAGGTTGCTTTATCTCTGCTATTACCACACGCTTTCGGGATCTTCAAATTCTCCTCGGATTTTTTATCCAACTTTGGATGTATGGAAGTTGTGTTGTTTATCCTCTGAGTCTTGTTCCTGAGGGCCTAATTCGTACGCTTTATTTGCTGAATCCGATGGTTTCGGTCATCGAGGCTTTTCGTTATGCCTTCATGGGGCAGGGAACTGTCACGCTTTTTGAAGTTTCAATCAGTTTTGTTGTAAGCATTATTACAATTTTTGTGGGAGTGCTTTTGTTTAATAAAACCGAACGACATTGCGTCGATATTTTATAATTTATATGAACGATGTCGTCATCAAAATAGAGAGTTTGTCAAAAAAATATCGGCTCGGCGTTATCAGCAGGCAGATGCTTGTCGATCAGATTGAAAGTTGGGTGGCTCGCAAATTGCGACGACCCGATCCACACGCCTCTGTTTTTGATCATCAGACAGATCGCATGCCGACGCCTTATGATTTCTGGGCGCTTCAAGATATTAATTTAGAAATTAAAAAAGGTGATGTTGTTGGTATCATGGGAAGGAATGGTTCTGGAAAATCGACACTGCTCAAACTTCTTTCGCGCATCACAGCGCCAACAGAAGGTAGAATCTCGATTCGAGGACGTATTGCCAGCTTGCTCGAAGTTGGCACCGGTTTTAATTATGATCTGACAGGAAAAGAAAACGTTTATCTCAATGGAAGCATTCTTGGATTGAAGCAAAAAGAGATAAATGATCGCTACGGTCGCATTGTGGAATTTGCCGAGATCCCTGATTTTATGGAGACGCCGGTGAAGCGCTATTCGAGTGGGATGCGCGTGCGACTTGCTTTTGCAGTGGCAGCGCACTTAGAGCCTGAGATTTTGATCCTCGATGAAGTTTTGGCGGTTGGGGATGCTAAATTTCAAGAAAAATGCCTCAACCGCATCATTGAAATTCGTGACTCAGGGACAACCGTTCTTTTTGTGAGTCACTCCGCACAAAGTGTCCTGGAGCTCTGCACCCATGGTGTCCTTTTGCAAGAAGGCCGGCTTGTTGCTCATGGGACGGCGCGTGAAGCGACAGCGAAATATTTAGAATCACTTCATCTTTCGCATGCTGAAAATTATATTCCGGGAGTTCCTGATAGTAGAGTTGGGATTCAAGTAGGACTGCTTGCTAAACATTTGTTACAAGAACTTCCAGATGGAGAATTAGTTTTTAATACTCCCATTGAAACAACAGAAGGAATTATTACGATTGATATTGGTTGGATTTCTCAAGTAAGAATGAAAACAATGCGAACAGAACCAACATGGAGTGGGTCTCCTGACATTGTGATTTCTATTATTTCTAAAGATAGAACAGAGGCTGAAGCTCAAAATAATATTGACCGGTTAATGAAAGCAGGCGCATTTGAATCGTGGGTAATTTATCCAGATGGAGCCATCAAAAAATTTAAAATTAATGAACGAGAACTCATGACGGTAACAAGTTTTAATAATGTTTATGGCAGATAATATAATGAGTATCGAGAATGAGTTTAATGCATCCATGAAGTTTTCTCATGGATATCAGAATCGCATTAATCGGGAGCAATGGGATTTGCTTCAAAAGTCATATGAAGCCTTTCGAGCCAAAAACAACAAAAAGGAATTAATACCAAAAATCATTCACCAAATATGGTTAGGAGAAAATCCTCCGGAAAATTGCCAAAACTTTGTGAGCAAATTAAAGCAGATCCATCCTGACTGGGAGTACAAACTTTGGAATAATGATAATATCGATTTTGAATTAGAAAACAGGGATGTTTTTGATCAAGCATCTAACTTGGGTCAGAAGTCAGACATTTTGAGGTGTGAAATTCTTAAAAAATATGGCGGTATCTATTTGGATTTAGATTTTTTTATCGTAAAACCATTGGATGAGCTAAGAGGATGCGATTTTTTTGCTGGGATTGTATACGATCAAAAGCCTAATTTATCGAACTCTATTATAGGGTCTTCTCCTAATAATCCTTTGATTAGCGAACTTTTGAATTTCCGAAAAGGAGTTTTAAGTGGTGATGCGATGCAAATTATTGACTCTACTGGACCGCATCATACAACAAGGGCATTTTTTAAATGTCTTCCCAGCATGGATACAATCGTTGCTTTTCCTAATTCTTATTTTTATCCATTACCTAATTTTCCTCGAGATAGAGTTCTTGGGGGAAAGATGGAATCTTATTTTCAAGCCAATACAATATGTTGTCATTTATGGCACTGTTCTTGGATGAAAAAAAAATCTTCAGAAAATTTTTTAAGCAGATTTATAAAGCGGATTAAGTCCAAAATTCCCTTTTGAAAAAAGTTATTATTATCACCGAAAAGTACGGAGAACTTGGAAATCGCCTTTTTAGATTTGCTCGTTTTTTTTCATTTGCGCAAAGAGAAAAGTATTACTTATTCGATTTAACTTTTTTTCAATACAGCTACTTATACGCCCCTAGAAATTTTTTTGTGGCACTTTTTTTTGTGGCACTTCGGTTACTCAACAATCAAAGGCTTAAAAAAATAGAAAAAAAACTTTCTGTATCACCGCGAGTTATTTCTTGGAGGGTCACACCGGAGCAAGACAAAGCGAAAGTTATAGAATTTTCGCGATTGGAAAAAGTCATGAATGAGACTTCTCGGCGAATATTGCTATTTACAAAAGGAAGTTTCTTTTTTTGGTGTGGTGGAATAGAGGAACAAATGAAAGAAAGGCTACAAGGAATTTTTCGACTGAAATCAAAATATCTTAAAACAGCCCAAACTCTTTTAAATCAAGCTGGGATTGCCTCTCAGAAAAACAAAATTGTTGCAGTCCATATTCGACAAGGTGACTACAAAATTTTTGCAGGAGGGATTTATTATTTTGAAGAGGCGGTTTATGCGGCCTCTATGAGAAATTTGTTAGCAACGCATCAAGGCTCAGGAACTATTGCTTTTGTGCTTATCACTAAGGAAAAAATTAACCTTCAAGATTTTGAAGGACTTCCTTTTGAGTTTTTTGAAAATCAATCCATTGGTGTTGATCAAGCATTGCTTCAGCTTTGTGATTATATTATTTCTCCAAAAAGTACTTTTAGTTCATGGCCCAGTTTTCTATACAACATTCCTCAAGGAATAATTCAAAATAAAAACATACCTTTGGAATGGTCTGATTTTCAAGTTGCAGAAGCCTTATCTCAAATTAACTAATGTCCTTAAAATATTATCTATTTAAAGCGTCGCTTCTTTTAGGAGCTCTCCAATGCCAGCCTGCAAGAATGATCAAAGCTATAACTTCTTTGCCATGGTATTTAAGATCTTTAAAACAGTTTCGCTCTCAAACTTCATGGCCTATTATTTTCGATCCTAAATTATTAGATCGGTTTGAGGAAGGGGGCAATCATGGCGAATATTTTTGGCAAGATCTTTGGGTTGCGAAAAAAATTATTGAAGCTGCACCCGTAAAGCATATTGATGTTGGTTCTCGACTAGATGGCTTTATCGCTCATTTGGCATGCACTCGAGATGTCGAAGTTCTGGATATTCGACCAATTCCAATTTGTGTGGAAAGAGTCCTTTTTCATCAAGTCGATCTCTTTCACTTGCCTCAACAATGGGAAAACGTTGCCGATTGTGTGACCTGTTTGCACACGCTAGAGCATTTTGGCTTGGGAAGATATGGAGATCAAATCAACGATGAAGGATGGAAGTTAGGTTTAGAGAGTTTGAAAAAAATACTAACGCCAGGAGGAACCCTTTGGCTTTCCACACCGATTGGAGCAGAACGCGTTTGCTTTAATGCGCATCGTATTTTTAATCCTCAAACCATTGTTGAAGAGGCAGGGCAATTGGGGCTTGAGTTAAAAAGTTTTGCTTTTTTGACAAGAGATAAATTAAGTGCAGGAGATCTCGTAGAATCAAAGGATATCTCAAAAGACATAGCATTTTTAGCATGCCAAAAATATGCGTTAGGAATTTTTAAGTTTCAACTTTTGTAACAATTGAAATGAAAATTTTTTTAACCAGCGCTTCATCTGATAAGGTATATCAGCATGAAAGGCTAAGAGAGCTTTGGATGTTATCATCACAAAAACATTCTCTGTGTCAGCAAGCTGAAGAAGCTGATCTTGTTCTGCTTAGTGATATTAGTGGGCCAAATTGGTTTGAGGATCTTCGCAAGAATGAAAATATTATAGATCCTAGCAAGTGCTTTGTCGTTGCTGATGGAGATATTCCGATGCCGCTGTTGCATGGTATTTACACTTCCAACAACAAGCGCTTAAAATTTCAGTCCCGTTTTAGAACAGGGGCCTACAATCTTTTCCCCAAGGAAGTTCATAATCCATTTGTTGCTCAGTGCACAGGCAAGTCTTACTCCTCGCCAAAATTTTTTTTCTACTCATTTGTTGGTCAAGACAGCTCTCCCCTTCGTCTTCAATTATTTCAAAGAAAGTCCAGTAGGAATGATGTGCTCGTAGCAAACTCAACTTCCTATTTTAATGCGCATAGCAGAAAAGAAGATCACTTGCCGCAGCAGCAGAAATATTGTGAAATCATGACTGCTTCAAAATTTGCACTTTGTCCTAAGGGAACCAGTGGTGCTTCCATTAGGCTTTTTGAAGTGATGAAAATGGGAGTGGCACCTGTGATTATTTCTGATGACTGGATCTTGCCTCGAGGACCCAAGTGGGATGAGTTTGCTGTGATTGTTAAAGAAAAAGACTTGGATCAACTGGATGAAATTCTTGAGCAACGAGAAAAAGACTATGTCGACATGGGAAAAAAGGCGCACGAGGCTTATCAAACATTTTTTGCAGATGAGGTCTATTTTGATTATGTCATTGATCAAATTTTGGACATCCAACAACATCAAAAAATTCCAGAGCGTTTATTTTGGAGTTTGAGAAATATGATTGTTCGATATTGGATGCAGCAGCGGCAATGGCGTTTTTTTAAAAAAAAATTCTATGATTCACAGAGTGCGTCAATTTTATATTAATCGGAAAGCTGCTATTAAGGTTGTTCCAACGCTGTCACCAGACGAGTGCAATCAATCTATTGCTAAGATTCTTCAAACAAATGCTCCTGCATTAATTGGGCGCATAGGATGGGTGGAAGGATATTGTACTGGAAAAATTTTGCTTGATGGAACACTTTCAGAAAAAGAGCAGAAGATGTTAAGATCGCCAGCAGGAGTATTTCCCATGACCTCTGATCATCTCCAAAAATTTGCTGCTACTTATTCGGATGCCATTGCTCATGCTGACCTTTTCGGGCTCATGGATGCTCCTTTTCATGGATGGCTTATTAAAGTGTACGCTAAAAAATCAAAATTAGCGGAACTTCCAGCATTAGAGCCTTATTTTTTTGACGATCCCTGGTCGCAGCAGCTTGAAGGAAAAACTGTTCTTGTGGTCCACCCTTTTACAGCATCGATAGAAAAACAATACTCAACTGTTCGAGAAAAAATTTTTAGTAATCCTAAAATGCTTCCTGAATTTACGTTGAAACTCATGAAGGCGCCGCAAACAGTGCCCGATAATAAAATAGAATACGCCTCGTGGTTTGAGGCACTCACGCTCTTAGAAAAAAAAGTTCAAAATGAAAGTTTTGATGTCGCTATCTTGGGATGCGGTGCTTATGGACTACCGCTTGGAGCAATGATCAAAAAAATGGGAAAAATTGCCATTCATTTGGGAGGGGCAACACAATTGTTTTTTGGAATTAGTGGTGGACGTTGGAGAGGCAATCCCAAGTTTCAAAAATTAATGAATGCGGCATGGTCTCCTCCTCTAGAAGAAGAGCGGCCTATTGGCTGGCAAGAGATTGAGGGAGGGGGGTATTGGTGAGCAGCAGGCTGCAGTTAAGAGTGAAGAGTAATTAACTGAAGTTTTCTGAAAAAAGTTTACTTAAAACACATCTTGTCAGGTATAATATTCAAAAATAAAAATTCTGTTTTGATCTTAAAGATACTCTTCAATCTTCACTTCTTCTGCAGCTACTTCAGGCTGCAAGCATCAACATGATCGCTTTTCAAAACACGTTTCCATCCGAAGCTCTAGTCAGATGTGATCTTTTTGAAAAAGCATGTGATAACACTTATTGGAGTAATTTTCATCCTTATGCCAACACTCATTTCAAAGCTGGTGACATTGTTTTTTGTAAAACGGATGAAGTGCTACGATTGTTTGAGTATTTGAGATTAACGCGGAAACGTATTGTTTTGGTAACAGGAGAGAGTGATGTTCCCTGCGATTTTTTTAGGCAGCAATTTTTGCCGCTGAATGTAGAGCGATGGTTTGCATCTAATGTCACACATCCGCATCCGAAGGTGACGGCCTTGCCGCTGGGGTTGGGAGGCGTTGAAGATCCTGTGACATTAAATATTGATTCTCAGAAATTCGATATTTCAAGAGACCAATGGCTGTACATCAACTTTCGTCCTGAAACGAATCCTGCAGTGCGACAAAGAATTTATGATTCTTTTAAAGTGCGTGCTCAACAAGAACATTGGATCACTTGTGATCTACCCAGTAATCATGGCGGTAATAAGGAATTTTTAACGCAATTGAAGCGACATCGTTTTGTCTTGGCGCCTCCAGGAAATGGGATAGACACCCATCGACTTTGGGAAGCGCTTGCTTTAGGTTCTTATCCAATTGCTCTGAGGTCTTCTGTTTTAGAGCCTTTTGAGGCCTTACCTATCTTGTTGGTCGAGCATTACGACGAAGTCACCTTAGATTTTTTAAAAAAGAACCTTTTAGAACTTCAGACTAAACAACAAAACCTTTTCGTATTGCAAATGGACTTTTGGGTTCAAAAAATTAATGGCATAAAATTGAGTTTAAGAGGAAAAGAGAAGCTAACTTGGAGCAAATGGGTAAGTGCGTCTTTTTTCTATGGACTAAGTATGACAAAACGGAGAGTTTTAAAAAAAGCCTAATTTATGTTTTTCTACATTAAAAAAATTTTTGATCACAAAAAGCGGTTGCCTGAGGTTCGTTTGTTGACACAAAGGCCTTCTCGAGGGAGAGTTGTTTTGGGTTATATTTTTTGGCCTTTTAAAGAGGGGTGGAATTCACCAAAAGCACGTGGTCACACCAATGCTTTTGAAGTGGTGACGATAGCAGAAACATATCGAAAGCTTGGATATGCTGTTGATGTTATCGAATATCACAATCGCACTTATGTTCCTCCAAGTGATACATGTATTGCAATTGACATAGAGGGGCAATTTGAGCGATGGGATGCTTATTTGCCTAAGACCTGCAAGCGAATCACCCATGCCACAGCAGCACACTGGCTTTTAGCCAATCAAGCAGAGCTTGCACGACTTGCTGCTATTCGTGATCGTAAGGGTGTGGTATTGAGATCACGGAGGCACACGCATCCTCCTGATAATGGAGGGGAGGATGAAATTGTGGTATTAGGAAATAAATACACCATGAACAGTTTTGCTTTTGCGAAGAAACCAATCACGCGCATTCCGATTTCCTCAGCTTATGAATTCGAGTGGCCTCAAGAACGGAATTTTACAGAAAAAAAGAAAAATTTTTTATGGGTTGCAAGTTATGGCATGGTGCACAAAGGTCTCGATCTTGTCTTGGAGGCTTTTGCTCAGATGCCAGAATTATCACTCACGATTTGCGCTCGTCCTGAAAAGGAACCAGATTTTTTCCGGCTCTATGAAAAGGAATTACTTCATACACCCAATATTCATGCACGAGGCTGGGTGGATATGGCTTCTTTAGAATTTAAGGAGATAGCAAGAACGCATGCTTCCACGATTTATCCATCATGCTCTGAAGGTGGTGGTGGGAGCGTGATTCACTGCATGCATGCGGGTATGGTGCCCCTCTGTACTTATGAAGCTTCTGTCGATTTGAATGATTTTGGTATGCTCATTAAGAGCGGAACCGTTGAAGCGGTCATGGAAACGGCAAGAGCCTTTGCTGCGCTGCCTGATGAAGAAGTTCAACAGCGTGCAAAGGCTTCCTATGAGCACGTGAGAAAAGTTCATACACGAGATCAATTCCAAAAAAATTATCATGAATTCGCTGCAAGAGTTTTGAAATCCTAAAAGTGTGAAGATTTTATACGATCCCTACATATATAAACTTCAACAAGCTGGTGGAATTAATCGTTATATGAGCGAGATTATTTCTCGTTTGCCGAGAACGTTTCATCCCTATGTTTTTAAAAAAATAGAAAATGAATTTTGCGCTCCACAAAATAAAGATCTCAAGTTTTTTTGCTTGCCCGAGATCCTTTCTCGAAGTCCTTGGCTGGTATGCAGGCGGCTTAGTTCCATGGATCTGATCCATCCTTCCTACTATCATCTTTCAGTGCCATTATCATGGAAGAATATTCCCGGCAATGTTGTGGTTACCGTACACGATTTTATTATGGCACGTTTTTCTGATCGCTATGTGCGTAGTGAAAAAGTCATTCAAGATCAAAACGCAGCTATTCAGCGTGCAGATCATATCATTTGTGTTTCTCAATCTACTCAAGCAGATCTATTGGAGCGGTTCCCTCAATGTGCTTCGCGAAGCACTGTTATTCCTTTGGCATCTTCATTGTACTTACCTTCTGCTGATGTCAAAAACCTCTATCAGCAACGCTTTTTTTTATATGTAGGGCATCGGTATTTTTACAAAAATTTTTACCTGACGCTCCAAGTCTTTGCGCTTTTGAAAAAAAAATACAATGATCTTCGATTGGTTGTTGTAGGCGCTCCTTGGAATGATGAAGAAAAAAAACAACTTCGCGATCTTGGCGTTGCAGATTCCATCGACCTCTTGGAGCATCCTAATGATATGTTGCTAGCAGTCCTTTACAAGTATTGTGAAGCACTTTTTTATTTATCTGAATATGAAGGGTTCGGTTTGCCGCCATTGGAAGCAATGAAAATGGGAGCGCCTGTTATCGGGCTCCAGACAAGCAGTCTTCCTGAGGTTATTGGCTCTGGAGGAATTCTCATAGAGCTGCTTCAAGCATCTCCGCAGAATATTGCAGAAGCAGCAATATCGTTGCTCAATTCTCAGAAAGAACGTAATGAGTTATCAGAAAAAGCAGTGAGGCAAGCGAATCAATTTTCTTGGGAAAGAACGATGAGAGAGACATTAAAAGTGTATCAGCAATTTAAATAGAATTATGAACAAGGCTTTTGTTATTAACCTAGAGGCTCACGAGGCCACTTTCACACTGGTGCAGCAAGCGATGCTGCCTCATGGATTGGAGTGTGAACGTTTCGTTGTGACGCCAGATGAGCACAAACAAATAGGATGCACAATGAGTCATCTTGAGTTAATTGCTCGTGCTAAAAACGAAGGATGGCCTTACTTAATTGTCTTAGAAGATGATTGTATGACGTGTGATGCCATGAAAACGTGGCCTCTAATTTTTCAATACTTACTCCAAGAGAAAAACAGATGGGACATTTTTCTGGGAGGGGCTATGTATGTACATCCTAAAAAACTACAACTGGATTTTAAATTAGAAGAGGAAATCAAAGTGGAAATTATTGAATGCCTGCATGCAGTAGCAGCTCACTTTATTGTTTATAATCAGAGTTCTTACGATCGATTCTTGCAATGGCATGATCTACCAGGACCCGTTGAAAAAAGGCCGAATATTGATAACCTTTATGATCAATTTCAGCTAAGGACCTGGGTGGCTTCACCGTTTCTTGCTTGGCAAAAACCGCGTCCTGGAAATGACTTTACAAAGCCATTGCATCACGCCGAAGAAAAGCTTTATTATTTTAGCCAATCGATGAGGGGTTGTTTAAAATATCGTCTTTTAGGACGTTGGCTCAAAACGATACAGTGACTGTAGCTTTATGACTGCATTAACCTGGATATTTCATGCCGATTCTGCTGCAGCTTGCGAACACCTGATGGATGCTGCGTCAGGATTCGCGGCTCCTCGCGACGAACCAGTATGAAATATGCGGGTTAAGCACATTTACATCAATTTAACCCCCCACTATACTAAGAAAAGATGATTGGTCCCTTTGAATCTTTTTTATAACTCTTTCTTATCATTCTTTCCAGACGTCAGGTGACTCAACCCAAGACGTTCCAGGAGATTTTGGAGATTCATTTGGATTCCAATAAAAAACTCTCCAAACTCAGCATATTTCACACTCACTTCATCAAAGCGCATTTCGTAAACAATCTCTTTAATGGAACTCGTTGTCTTGGCGAAAAGAGAGACCCCCCATTCTTGATCATCAAGTCCTGTGGAACCAGTAATGAATTGACGAACGCGTCCTGCATAGCCCCTTCCCACCAAAGCATGTCCCTGCATGAGTTTCTTTCGCTCTTCGAGAGAGAGGGCATACCAGTTTTGATCAGGATTACGACGCTTTGACATCGGATAGAAACAGAAGACTGGCCATTCTTTGGCTTCAGGAAGTTCTGGATAAAGGCGATCCTGGATATATTTTGAAATGCGATCGCGAAAAGCCTGCATTTTTTCTTCGAAGGCAGGCATCCTTGCATCGATTCCCTCCTCGTGCTCGAGCTTCGCTGCATATTCTTCATTATTCATCCCGTATTCGCTACGTTCCGTCATCGAAAGCCATGAGAAGGTTGGGACCAAGACGCCATGGCCTAATGAATGTTCTAATTTTTTGGCAGCTTGATCCAAAACATCGAGATCTGGGGTAATCAACATAAAACCAAGATCGGCCTTAGGAGTTACCATACTAAAACTAAGGAGTTGTGTGGTAGCAATCCCTTGGATCTCTTCAATCACCTTCTTGAATGCTCTTAGCCGCACTTCTTGCTCCTCTTGGTTGAAATAATCCCATACAGAATGATCAACTCTCAAAAAAAGATGAAGAACATGGTATCCCTCAGTGGGGAGAATAGGAGGAGAGGATCGATGATGCATTGTTACATGGATGAAATGACTTGTGTCGTTGTGATGAGTAGTGTAGAGATCCAAGTCCTCTTGCGTCAAAACAAGAATGAACCATTACTATGAAATTACTTATCATTCGAAACGATAACATTGGTGATCTTGTCTGCACCACACCTTTGATCCAAGTATTACATGAGGCCTATCCCAAAGCTACGATTGATCTTCTTGGCAATTCCTATAACATTTCCATTCTGAAATATGATTCCCGTCTATCGCATCTTTGGTCCTATTCTAAAGCAAAACACCTTCATGGTTTCCTAAAAAAATTTCATGCATGGATGGATAAAACAGCTCTTCTGCTAAGACTTCGACTACAGCGGTATGATGTCATCATTATTGCAGTTCCTGTTTTTAACGAAAGAACCGCAAAAATAGCCGGATGGATTGCTCCAAAAATCATTTATGGAGCGATGCCAGAACAACCTTTAAGATCAAAACTCCCCAAAAATTATCGTCCCGTTACCATCGATCACAATAAATCCCATGTATTACAAATCTTGACCTACTCCCATGCCCTAGGGATCTCTGCCTCAGCTCCTGAGGCCATCTCCCTAGTGCTTTCAAAAGAAGAAAAGCAGTCTGCTCTAATTGAACGAAACAACATTCCTGGCAATAAAAAACAACCGGTATTAGGACTTCAAATTTCAGCGCGTCGTCCCCAACAGCGATGGTCCTTGGAGCAGTGGAAAGAATTTATCTCCCTCATGCTTCCCCATGCACGTATACGTCTTTTTTGGTCTCCGGGATCAGCTTCGTCACTTCAGCACCCAGGAGATGATCATTTAGCAGCAGCACTGCTAGGATCATTCCCTCCTCATTCTCTGCTAGCAGAACCAACAAATGATTTACGTCAGCTGATGAGTTCTTTTTACGGATGCAATCTCATTGTAGGCTCTGACGGGGGTGCCATGCATATAGCAGCAGGACTCGATATCCCAACCCTCACTCTTTTTGGAGATATCAATCCAAGTATCTGGTTACCCTATTCCAAAAAAGCTCATTTCATGAAAAGTCCTTCAGAAAAGGTTACAGACATTACCCCTCAGGAGGTTGCAGATAAAACACTTTTTAATTTATCTCTTCTTCCGGATTACTTAAATCATTAGCAGAGTAATCGCCTTTCACGGAGAAAGGATTGAAATTATAATGTAGCATCACAGCCCAGGTTGTACTTGCCATGCTAGGAATCGGATTTGCATACCAGCCAAAGGGAATTAAATAGCGCTTGCTAGCATAAAGATAACCTAATTTATCAGTTGGAATATTTATCAATGATGAATAATTGGTTGGTCTAACACTGTTAAAAGCTTTTTCATCAGCATAACGATCTGTTCTCAGGCTTTGGATATGAGTGATCATGGCATCATGATCTTTTCGTAGGTCAGCAACATAATGTTGAGCTTTTTCTATATTCTCTGGACTCTCTTTTCCAGCCTCAATCACCTGATCATATTGAGTGATCAACGCTCTCAGTGCAGTGATAGCACCTGCTGTCCACTCTCCAGATAAAATTCCTGAATGGTCGCTAGGATCTATTTTCCCGTTACCCTCATGATCAAGATCAGAGTAACCAACCCCCCACAATTCTTGATCAACTCCATTTTGCGCTGCACCATAATATCCCCCCCAACTTTTGAGATTCACCCAAAGTTGATATGCGGTACCGAAGCCATAAGCACTATCAAGGAAGTTTTGTCCTAATACAGCTAAACCCCAAGTATTCACATCAACTGCTTGAGTTGCATGCGGGAGCCACTTCTCTACTTCTTGATGAGTGCTTTCATCCATTTTATTTGCCTCACCGCCTGAATAAAACCTTCCACTCGTAGCATCCCATGCTTCATTTTTTAGAAAGGAGAGAAGACCATGAGTTCTTCTCTCTTCTTTTTGACCAAGTTGAGAATTGACCTGATAGGTACCTCCATAAAGCATGGTCTGAATAATCCCAAGCGATTTGCGAATGTCATATCTTTCTTTAGTCGATAACTGAGCAAAACTGAGTTCCTCTTGAAGAACTCTCCGAAAGACAAGAAGCCCACCGAGAGCAGAGATGTTATTTTCCACGGAGACTTCATAGCGGCTTACTGCTTGAGTGCCAATATTAGCCATAGAACCTGATGGTGCATAGTAAATACCTCCAACCCCAGATTGCATTTTTTGAAATGTCCCAAGGACAGCTATTGCGTTTTGAACAGCAACCGATTCAAAAGGAACACAGGGAGATTTTTTGTATTTAATGAGCGCTGTATGCAAAGGGCCAATGAGAAAAGCCCAAATATTTTCTCCAGTAATAGGTTTCCAATCTGTCCATGAGATTGAGATTTTTGGATAGTCTACATTATCATCGGGCATTTGATTGCCATTTGTATCCAATATTTGAACTGTTTTACCCAGCGGATCTTCATTCTTAAAAGTTTTAGGAACTTGTCTGTAAAAGTATGCCTCTTTAGGGTTAGTAATCACACATCCATTATAAAGAAATTGGTATTGGTTCTCTGGCCCTATGACCGTTACTCCTCTATTAGCATCTTTGTGTGGTGCTCCATTTTGGTTAACATCACCAGCATCTTTTCCATCATAACCTTCCTTCAGCAATTCATTTTGATTATCAGTTAATGAAAATATGTTTTCTTCTCCATCTCCCTTCACACCATCGTCTCCTGCTAAGGCAAGGGCAATTTGCCACGTAGCAGCATCATAAATATTACAGCCGCTTTTAATATTAATGCGCTCCACTTGGAGTTGACCACGCGATCCAGGCATGGGGGTAAATGTATTCTCACTGGGATTATAAAGATCTGCGGAGTTGGAATCTTCACCAGGAAGTTGAAGAACATATTGCTCCCAAAATTGATTCGTGCAGTAGAAGCTCAGTGGAAGCTTTTTTCGCTGAAGCTCTCCAGCTGTTCCTACATAGGTAAACCCTGGATTAGGGGTATCTTGCGATAAGGCTTCAATATCAGATGTTAAAAATAGAATGATTTTCTCAATCTCTTTTTTTGAATCTAACGTTAATAATGTATTCTGATGCCCACTTGCCTCCTTTATTGGTAATAAAACAGCAGCACCGATAGCGAGTGTAGCAATGGTGTTACAAGATTTTCTGAAGAGGGTTAACTTCATAGTGTTAGGTCAGTGTTTGGTGAGGAATGGTGTTTCAAAGTTGTATAAAATGTTCATTTTAATGTAAAGAATTTGATGAAAATGGTTGCAATCTCAAAAAAGAGTTTTACCTTCTTAGTGCTTTATGGCGGATCATTCTAATAAATATTCTGAAAATGCTGGAGGCTCTTTTTACGTTGATGATCAGTGCATCGACTGCGATTTGTGCCGAGAAACAGCTCCCGCGAACTTTACTCGCAATGATGACGGTGGGCACTCTTACGTCTTTAAACAACCAACTACTCCTGAGGAGGAAGCGCTTTGCAAAGAGGCAATGGAGGGTTGTCCTGTTGAGGCCATTGGTAACGATGGCGAATAGGTGCTGATTAATCACTGGTGGTTTCATACTGCCCGAGGAAGACTTCGAGATCAACGCAGTATCCATCTGACTTCCCGACTTCCGCAGCAGAATCGGTATGAAATATCCGGGTTTAGGCGATCCCCTATCTTTCTTTTTACATCGACCTTAAAGAAGAGACCCTCTTTCGCGTCGCACTGATACTGCAACATATTTTGTATTGGGGAGAATAAATTTTTGGAGCGTGAGCTCTATCCAAAGAATCTCAAATTTCAGAATTAAAAATTTTGTTATGTCGTCAGCTAATGTTTCTAAAAGTTTCCTTGGGGCTTCACTTGCAACTTCCTGTACGCAGCGGCTGATTGCAACATAGTCGATAGTAGCGGAGAGTTCATCCTCCAATGATTCTTGCTGCGTGCACGCAGTAAATCGAAGGTCACATAAAAGTTGCTGCTTCATTGCTTGTTCTTCCTTGGATACCCCGATGGATGTTATCACTTCAAGGGACTTTATTTCGATAATTCGCTCCATAATTTAAAAACTGAGCTTCATATCGCGAATCTTAGTGCTTCCAAAACGCTCTTGGAGTTTACGAACAATTTCTCCCTTCCATACTCGATCTAGCTCATAACGAACGGTTGGCTGAATGACACGCACATAGAGAGTCCCATACCGCAGCTGCAACGGTTCTGAGTGAGATGCCAGAAAATCTCCCACAATCTCGTGCCACACGCTCATGATCTCTTCTTCTTGAAAACGCTTTTTTAGTCCTAATTTTTGAATAACCTGACTTAGCACTTCTGAAACATCGGAACTTTGTTCAAGACATCTCTCCTGAGGCAATCCACGCCATTCTTGTAAAACACGCTTCCTTATAAATTGAGTATACTTTTTGGAAGTCATGAAGGAATGCTTTTGGGATTAGCCCTAATATTTCATACTCATTTTAGTAAGGCAGGAATGATAGCACCGAGAAGTTAGAAATTTTCAGTCCTATTTTAAATATGAATCGCATTTCCGTGGGTGGCCTCAGTTGCTTCCATGACTGCTTCACTCAAGGTAGGATGGGCATGGATGGTGCTAGCAATATCTTCATAGGTTGCCTCTAGGGTAATAGCTAGTCCAAGCTCTGCGATCATTTCAGTTGCCTCCGAGCCGATGATGTGGGCACCTACGATTTCACCATGGGGCTCATTGAAAAGAAGCTTCACAAAACCCTCTGTTTCTCCCATCGCCTGAGCCTTACCACTTGCTTGGAAAGGAAATTTTCCCACCTTAACATTCATTCCTTTCTCTTTAGCAGCTCGCTCTGTGAGGCCCACACTAGCGACTTGGGGCTGACAGTATGTACATCCAGGAAAAACGCGCCTGCGTTGGGGTTTTCTTTTTCCAAAGATTCCTTCAACTGCTTGTATGGCTTCCCAGCTAGCAACATGAGCAAGCCAAGGAGGACCAATAATATCTCCCGCTCCATAAACACCAGGAACATTTGTTTCGTAGTTATCATTGACAGCCAAATATCCTTTGGGATCGAGCTTGAAGGTCATTCCCCCTGGTAAAAGTGAAGTCACTCCAATAGCAACAAGAGCTACATCAGCAGAAAGGGTTTCATTCTTTTTTCCAGAAATCGTAATTGAAACACGCTCTGAACTTGCTTCTATTTTTTCTACTTGCGTGGAGGTTAAAAAATTAATTCCTTTTTTGGTTAGCACCTTTTCGAGTGCCACACTCACCTCGGTATCTTCTACCGGCAAAATATGTGGCATCATTTCAATAACAGTTACTTTTGTACCAAAGGCATTAAAGAAGTAAGCAAACTCAATTCCAATAGCTCCTGCACCAATAATAATAATTTCTTTTGGCTGTGTGGGCAGTGCCATAGCCTGACGACTCCCAATTACCGAGGTTCCATTCATCGGAAATCCTGGCATCTCACGTGTTGTGACACCAGTACAAATGAGAATTTTAGGAGCAGCTAATTGCACTTCAGTGCTATCCAATTTTTGCACATGAACCTGCCCTGACTTTGGAATCGTAGCTTCACCAAGAATATAATCTATTTTATTCTTTTTGAGTAGAAACTCGATCCCTCCTGCTAATTTATCAGCAACTTTACGGGAGCGCCCGATGACCTTTGTCCAGTCGTAATCAAGCTCTGAAAAGCTAAGCCCAAAGTCATCAGCATGAAGCTTCATCAGTGAGAAGATTTCCGCATTACGTAAGAGTGACTTTGTTGGAATGCAGCCCCAATTGAGACAAGTTCCTCCAGCGCGCTCTTTTTCTACAACAGCCACTTTTTTACCGAGATGAGCAGCCCTGATTGCACCCACGTAGCCAGCTGGACCACCACCAATTACAACAAGATCATAAGGAATTATCGCCATCGGGTCATATTAATCGCTCTCTTAGAATTTGTCGTCAAAAATAATTATAAATTATCCTAAAATGAGATTATTAACTCGGATGTTTCCTACTAATCGTAGCGAGGGGGGCCTCAAAGCTAGGGGTCTAACCTGCATATTTCATACTGGTTTCCCAGCTTCCGCAGATAATTTGATGAAAATAACTAACCCCTTAAAGACAATCTATCTTTTTGATAGCCATATAGTTAATACATCAATATCAGCAGGAGTGATCCCACTAATCTTAGAAGCTTGCCGCAATGAAGCTGGGGTAAATTCTGTAAGTTTCTGACGTGCCTCAGAACTCAAACTTGGAATACTGGTATAATCAATATCAGTGGGAATTTTTTTCTCTTCCTGTTTTTTGGCACGCTGAATTTGAAGTTCTTCACGCTTTAAATAACCCTCAAATTTTAAATCTGTTTCAATGAGAGACCAAATTTCCGGGCTATACTCCTCTCTATACTCATCTGGTAGCAATGCTGCTTTATTTTCTGGACGCCTCAACCAGAGATTCATTGCGATTCCTTGATAGCACATTTGAGATAATTTATCCTGAAGTGCTTTTATAGTTTTTATTTTTTTATGATAGGATTCAGTTCGGTAATTACATGCTAATCCTAAATTAATTGCTTTTTCTGTGAGTCTTATATCGCAATTATCCTGCCTGAGACGTAAACGATATTCAGCCCTGCTTGTAAACATACGGTAAGGCTCCGGGGTCCCACGGGTAATGAGATCATCTATCATCACACCAATATAGGACTCCTCCCTACCAAGAAGGAGTGGTGCTTTCATTAAAACTTTTAGCGCTGCATTAGCCCCTGCGACCAAGCCCTGACCTGCAGCCTCTTCATAACCAGAAGTTCCATTTATCTGACCAGCAAAATAGAGACCACTGATTTTTTTTGTTTCGAGGGTTGAGTAGAGTTGATTTGGAAAACAATAATCGTATTCAACCGCATAGCCTGGACGTAAAATCTCTGCCTTCTCGAGACCCTCTATGGATCTCACAAAGTTATATTGGACTTCAAAGGGGAGGCTCGTAGAGATTCCATTGACATAAATTTCTCCAGTATGCCGGCCTTCAGGCTCTAGGAATATCTGATGCCGTGGCTTCTCAGAGAACTTGATTACTTTATCCTCGATGGAAGGACAGTAACGTGGACCTACTCCATCAATCATTCCCGAGTAAAGAGGCGAACGATCTATGTTAGAGCGAATAATATCATGTGTCTTTTCATTAGTGTAGGTAATCCAGCAGGGAATTTGTTCCACGTGGAATATTTCTTTATCAACATAGTTGAGCGTATGGACATCGTGAATATTTTTTACGAGTGTTTCACGGATATGAGAAAAGGGGGATGGGTTTTCATCTCCTATTTGTGGTTCACATTCGTCAAAATTGATCGAAGAAGCCAAAAGGCGACATGGTGTTCCTGTTTTGAAACGACCTAAGTGGAATCCTAATTTTTCTAGTTCATGACTGATTCCCGAAGAAGTATCTGCCATTCTTCCTCCGGGTGAGCTTCTTTTACCAACATGTGTGAGTCCTCGCATGAATGTTCCAGTTGTAATAACAACTGCTGAGGTGGAGTATCTAATGCCAAAGTTTGTCTCTACTCCCACAATTTGATCTCCTTTCGTCAACAACTTTTCAACAGATGCTTGAGTTATTGTCAGATTTGCTGTGTTTTCTAATAAGGCTTTCATCCTAAATTGATAAGCTTTCTTATCACACTGGGCGCGTGGAGCTCTTATACTTGGTCCTTTACTAGCGTTGAGCATGCGAAATTGAATGCCTGTAGCATCAGCATTAAGTCCCATCATTCCTCCTAATGCATCGATTTCTCTTACAATATGTCCTTTTGCAGATCCTCCAATGGCAGGATTACAGGACATTTGAGCAATCGTATCTACATTCTGTGTCAGAAGTAATGTCTTACATCCCAAACGAGCTGAGGCACATGCTGCCTCGACACCAGCATGTCCAGATCCCACAATAATTACTTGGTAATGGGTAGGGTAATCAAAAAAATCCATAACATAGTTCTTTTTTTAAAAAGACCAATAAGTGTGATAATAAAGTGTGAATAGATGTTATAGTGTTATAACAATTTGTTCTATGGAACAAGGGTAGCCCCACTTTACCAAGTTATTCTTTAATAATAAAGAGGCTTATTAACGCATTTAAAAATCTTAACATACAGATTTGCAAGCTAGTTATCAATATAGTATGAATTTATTCACTTTATTATTATGATGAGTTAGAATTTAAAAGAATTTAAACCTCATAGAGAATGTGAATTGATTTAGAGTCACCATAGAAATGAATAAAAGAAAGAGAGATTATCAAAGAAAGTTTGATCCAAGGGATATTAATTTTTGTGGTTGGTTTATAGGATCTATTATCGCATCGATATCCATACATCTTTTTCTTTTTGATAGGATAAAAAATCTAGAAATAGGGACATTTAACCCATCAACTTTTGATAGTATTGTCCCAAGAAGATTTCATTTGGAAAGTGTAAAAATAGATCCAGTAATTTTAGAAGAGTTTAAAGATAAAAAAACGAATATTATTCAACATGAAGTCGATTTAGGAATACAAAAAACAGAGAGTTTTTCTTTAGAGAGCCCTCTTCAAAATAATAACCCTAAACCTAGTTTGATTGATAACAATGATTTTTTAGAAGATAAACCGGAGGTACTTAGTGAAAATATAATTCTTCCAGAAGGTAGACCTAGGGATAATCAGCCCCTACTCGCCTTTGATTCAACCACCAAGGAGAGTACCTTAGAAGATATAGGATTGGATAAACAAAAGAGTGTAGCAACCTATAGCAGGCTTGATCAACTCATTGAGGAAAAAACAGTTCTTTCCTCGCAAACAGCTCCGATATTACTCCCGACCGATTTACTTTTTGAATATAACGCAGATCAATTAAAGAAAGAGGCTGAAAACAGTCTAAAAAAGCTAGCTCTTCTCATTCAGCGCAATCCAAAAGCTCAGTTTATCGTAGAGGGATTTACTGATAATTTTGGAAGTGATGAGTTTAATATGAATTTGAGCACACGCCGGGCTAATACTATTAAAGAGTGGCTTATCAAAAAAGAGCTCATTAATCCCAACCAAATCCAAGCTTATGGACTAGGAAAGACCCATTTCCTAGTTCCGAGCACTGGATCTATTGAACAACAGAGCCTCAATCGGCGTGTAGAAATTGTCATTCATCAAAATAAAAATCCTTAAAATACGGAAGAGGATGAAATCAGTTTTCAAAAAAAGAAATCTTCATGAAGAATTATCTCTAGAACAGATAAAAAAAATTTATCACTATCGAGAGAAGGAACTCTATCAGCTCCATAGTAAAGGTGAAAGTGGAAGAAAAGTTGCGCAAAAACGCTCAGACCTCATTGATATTTTATTAAAAAGTATTTTTATTTTTTTTATTGGGAAGAAAAAAAAATTTGCTCAAGGACTGTCGGTTGTCGCTATTGGAGGATATGGACGAGGTGAAATGAATCCCTATAGCGATATTGATATTATGTTTTTATATGAGGAAAAAGAATTGCTTCCTGAAAGTGAACAGCTCATTAGCTCCATTTTAATGACCTTATGGGATCTTGATTTTAGAGTAGGACACTCAACTCGTTCGTTAGAGGAAGTATTTACCTATGCGAATCAAGAGATGCTTTTCAAAACAGCAGTGTTGGAATGTCGTTTTCTTACCGGAGAAAAAAAGATATTTAACATATTTAAAAAAAAATTCCGGAAAATCTGTATCCTTGGACAAGAAAAAAATTATATCCAATGGAGGATTGAGAATATTAGAAAACTCCGAGAACGCTATGGTACAAGTGTATTTATGCAGGAACCACATATAAAATTAGGAACCGGAGGACTTCGTGACTATCAAAATCTTCTATGGATTTCTATTTTCCATGGTTCAAAGTCGCAACTTAAATATTTAACCAAAAGAAAGTTTCTTACAGAGAAAGAAAGAAAAAAACTAGAGAAGAATTACGATTTTCTTCTAAAAGTACGTCATGAAATGCACTACCAGGAGAAAAGAGTTCAGGATCAATTGACACTGCGCCTGCAGGGAAAAGTTGCAACCAAGCTAGCCCGGATGTTTCATACTGATCTACTACGGAAGCCGGGAAGTCAGATGGATGCTGCGTTAGACTCACATTTTGATTTGAGCAGTATGTACACATACAGCCCTGCATCAAAATGCTCGCCTGCCTTACCCCATCAGCCTTCGCGGCCTCCTCGTCACGATCAGTATGAAACATCCGGGCTAGGTTACACACAGCAGAGTATGATTCGAAGGAGTGAAGCCTTCATGAAAAATTATTATGAAATTACACGTGAAATTTATCTAATTACATCTGCCGTGCTCGCTCGCCTGCAACCTCCTCTTAACGAAAAAGAAACAGGAAAATTAGGTTCCTATTCAAAGAAAAAAAAGAAAGAAGAAAAACTCTCTGGGTTTGTCATTAGGGAAGGAGTCCTGTTTCCAGAAAATCCCAGAATCTTTTCAGATCCGGAGCGTATGATGAAATCTTTTCAGATTGCACAAGTAGGCTCTCTTCAATTTTCCTCTGAATTAAACGATCTTATAAAGAGGAACCTTTCAAAAATCAGTCCACGATTTCAAAAATCAAAGGAGATAAGCACTATCTTTTTAACCATTCTATCGAGAAAAGGGGATGTAGGGCCTATTCTTCGTAGGATGCATGATCTGGGATTTTTAGGAAAATATATTCCTGAATTTGGTACGTTGACCTGCTTAGTTCAACATGAATTTTATCATCTCTACACAGCTGATGAACATACACTGGTCTGTCTTGAAAAAATTGATTCGCTTCTTTTTACAACAAACAAAAAATTAGTTCGTTATAGCAAGTTATTTAAAAACCTTGATGATCCTTCCATGCTGTATCTTGCAATGTTACTTCATGACACAGGGAAGGGAGCTAATGTCTCACATCATGCTCTTGCCAGTGTAGAGCTAGCAAAAAAAGTTGCATTACGATTAGAACTTTCTGAGGAGCGCTCAAATTTATTAATTACCTTGGTCAAATTTCACGCCGAATTAGCAACGGTTGCTCGGTCACGTGATTTGGACGATACTGCAACAATCATCAATTTTGCTAAGAAGATCAAAACAGTATCCCTACTTGACTCACTGATCATTCTAACATTAGCCGATGGAATGGGGGCAAGTGATGCTCACTGGAGTGACTGGAAAGAGCAACTTGTGTGGAGTCTCTATGATCAAACAAAGAGATATATAGAATTAGGAAAAACATTTTTTGAGAAAAACCACCACGATCGTGATGCTATAAAAAGAATAGTTCAACAAATGGTACCAGAGGATTTCGGGCAAGAAATTGAGGTTCATTTCAAACAGATGCCAGAACGCTATTTCAAGACGATAGAACCTTCACGCATCAAGGATCACCTGCAGTTATTTCGCTCATTTTTTGAACAGCGAATGCACACCAACGCTCCACAGTGGCACTCCCTTGCTGCAGAAATTGAGTGGAAAGAGAACAGGGAATCTGGTTATACCGAAGTTTCTATATGTGGATGGGATCGAGAGCAATTACTAGAACGTTATGCTGCAGCATTTCTTGCAGCAGGAATTAATATTCTCAGTGCTGATATTTTTACACGTCAGGATCAGCTTACCCTGGATATTTTTCGGGTTACTAGTGTTCGTGCTGACCCCATGTTAACTGAGAAAGAAAAAAAAATAATGGAGAAAAAGCTGCAAGAACTTTTAAAACTTCAGAGTCATAAGCTTCAAGATCGTTTTGATAAGAACTTCTCTCCTTTGGATAATATCGAATCCCTAAATCAGAACGATACGATGGGCCCTTCGTATTTATTCATCGATAATCAATCACATCCGAGTCATACCCTCGTTGAAGTAGAGACAGCAGATCGAGAGGGCCTCTTTTATGATTTAGTAGGAGCACTCCATTATCACGACATTTCTATTAACTGTGCCCGAATTGCTACAGAAATGAGGGCAGCATTTGATACATTTTATATTCTAGGATCTCATGAAAAAAAAGTGACTGATAAAGAGACGCTTGCCGTGCTTCATCAGCGATTGTTAAGAGCAATTTTAAAGGAATATTCCATTCCTCAGGAAATAAAGAAAGATGGAGTCAAAAGGAATAGATAAAACGGGTTAAACTATGTTCTTGCACGCCAACGGGGTTTATGAAAGGCTTCTCAACCTGCTAAGATTCAATCTTGGTAAAAGCCGGCATAGCTCAGTTGGTAGAGCAGCTGATTTGTAATCAGCCGGTCGTCGGTTCGAGTCCGACTGCCGGCTCCACTTTTGAGTTGGAGAGTAGAGAATCTGATGCAGCCCAGCGTCAAAGTACTCACGCACCTTGCCCCATGAGCCTTCGCGGCCTCCTCATCACGATGGGTAGGAAATATTTTGTTTAAATTGTGCTTCCATTGGGAACTATAT
>WBXG01000020.1 GCA_008932965.1 Verrucomicrobiota bacterium | reverse complement strand
TGGGATGAGAGAGCAACAGGCGATCTAAAAAATTGCCCCCAGCATTGCCAACACCGATAATGCGATAAGCAGAGGCTGGAGGTCGGAGGATAGAGGCTGAAGAAGGCAAAGCTGTAGTCATTTCAAAAAAACAATGAGATCTATTGTGTCAAATTAGGAAATAGTCTCCAGTCGTTTTTCTTATTTTTTTGACGGAGCAAGCGCCACATCAGTGATTACAAGATGTCCATCATGAGGTGCTTTGTAATTGCTGTCTTTACCAATAAAAGATCCCCGTTCGAAATTGGCTTTATATTCTTGGGATTGTGGCTTCCACGAGGTAGAGCGAAAACGGCGTGTTCCATCATAACTAATCAGTGTTGTAACGTATCTATCATAATAAAATTTAGAACTAGAAGTTGCTCTCTCTCCCACAAAAATCTTGCCTAACTCCATCGCCTCTTTTTCAGTCGACTTACCAAGACCATAATTCCCAGTACCGCATTTTGCTAATGCTAATACAGATTTTGCCCACATCCTCTTTTTCTTTTTGGAATCTTCAATACCCTTAGTTGCCTCCACCCAAGCATGCTTGGCAGCATCAGCGGCAGCGCTAACTTCTTTCCATGCTTCTAAGCCCTCCTCAAGTACCAAACTAAATGCCTGATAGGCTTCTTCCGCACTTTTTGGAATACCTATAAATTCTTTTTTTGAATCATACAATTTGTGAGAAAAATTTGGCTCTACAAAAGAGACTTCACAAAAATCAGATTCTTCACCCTCTTTTATTTTGTGATAAAGAGACCCTTTTTTTTCTTTCAGCTCTTGGCGGAATTGCGTGGAAATTTGATTTTGAGCTTCAAGACCGCAATCCAATACCCTTGCGTAGGCAACTTGCTTGTTAGCCTTATTCAGACTCTTAACGGCACTCTTTTGATCATCTTTTACCAATTCAAAGGATGCATTATTGATTGACCCGGATATTTCATCCTGGATCCACTCATGGGCCACAGCATGAAGATCAGAAGATTTAAGGCATTCATCTTTTTTGTTTTCAAGCACTCTCTTATTTTCATTTTCTTTTTTATCTGCAAGCTGCTTGCAAGCTTGGGCTCTTTTTATTGACTGAGTTTTGATGTTACTATTTTGAGGTTTTAATTCGATCTTTTGGACTTCCTTGAGATATTCTTGATGAGCTTTACGTGCATCAACCTCTGCCTTCTGTGCTCTTTCTTTAGCTGCTACGAGTTGAGGAAAGGCTTTTTCTAATGCAGAATCTCTTGTGGTCTCAATGACTCCTAACTTTTTCTTAGCATTCAGAGCCTGCTGTGAAAAAAGCATTGCTTTACTTACTTGATCGTTAGCACTTTCTTGGCTGCTCTTTTTAAATTCAAACAGGGTTGCTATTTCCTCTTTGTGCTTTTGCTCTTCGTCGGTATAAACACGATCTTCAAGAACATCTCTTCGGCTCCTAGTACGATTCATGCGAAGCAGAGGAATACTCATGGTTCTTCTAGTAGCACTATTTTGAATAGAACTTCTTGGTGGAGTGATTCGAGAATGACCTGTCTCAATAGCTCTATTTACTCCCAACCCACTCCCTAAAAGCAATATTCCAAGAGCAGCTCCCTCTTCAAAAAATATTTCAACTTCTTCCAACCCGGAAATCGTAGCTTCTACAGGAGTTGCTTGTTCGTGAAAACCATCATGATAAGTTTGATTCTTTACCAAAAAATGAAGTCTATTGCAGTGCAATTCTCGATCTACGCTTTCCTCTGCTTGGATCACATAGGTGGCTTTTTTATTGAAGGAGATAAGAGTCTCCCCTTCTAGTTCATAGACCCCCTGCTCTGTTACGAGCAAAGGATCTCTCTTGAGGTTGAGATCATCCATAGCCATTGAAGACCGATTTTCCAGCCAATTACAGTACCGAGCAGCATCGAGCCAGCTTATCGAGTTCTCTATAAGAGCTTCTTGGTTCTCTAGTAATTCGTACTTCCATTGACTATCGACAACTATTTTTAAAATTGAAGAGCAGGAACAACCCGCTTCCATCTTTTCATTGTAGAGGTGATGTCCATCCCCTTGGGCTGCGACTGCATTAAGAAAAAGAGCGTAATCCTCTACCGTAATTGAAGTGCTACTTTCTGATGTTTCTTGTGCAACTAGAGCAAATAAAAAATAAAAAAAGAGTAGTAAAAAAAGAGGCATAAAACCGTTACTACCTCCTTCCAAAAAGACCACCAAGAGCCCCAGTGATTTTGGAAAAGAAATTCTCCTCAGGGGTTTCACTGTAAACAGCATTGGCATATTTAGTCAGACCAATAGCTGTGGAAAATTCAGGGTTTTCAAATGTTGAGGTGGGGCCAGAAACGTGGCTTGAGAGAGGAACAGAAACAGGTAATTTAAAAACCTCTTCTGTTAGTTTTTTGATCCCACGTAATTTCGAGCAACCGCCTGTTAACATAATACCAGCACCAAGTAAATCCAAATGGCAGCCGCGTTCCACCTCACGACGAAGCAACTGCATGAGCTCATTCACACGTGCATGAATAATCGTATTGAGTGCATTACGATCGATTTCACAGCCTGAGAACCCAGTATCATTTTTAAGATGAATTTTTTCTTCTCCCTGCTCCCCAGAAAGGAATGCTGAGCCCTCTTCAATTTTTAAAAGCTCTGAGCGGACAATAGGTAACCTCAGCCCAATAGAAATATCATTAGTAATATGATCTCCACCAAGGGCCAAGACCCCACTGTGCCTCACGGCTCCATCAATGTAGACAAGGAAATCGGTCGTTCCTCCCCCAATATCAATGACAAGGGCTCCAAGATCTTTTTGCTGTTGGGTCAAAACAACTTGGGCTGATGCTAGGGAATTCATCACGATATCTTCTACATCTAATTTTAATGACTCCAAGCAGCGCAGCGTATTTTGAATGCGATTTTTAAT
The DNA here is from genome assembly GCA_008932965.1 of Verrucomicrobiota bacterium. Classification (GTDB taxonomy): domain Bacteria; phylum Verrucomicrobiota; class Verrucomicrobiia; order Chthoniobacterales; family UBA6821; genus CAIWMF01. The sequence continues at coordinate 24,743 of WBXG01000020.1, read as the reverse complement.
TCCATGAACAATATGAAAATCGGCTTCCAAACGAGATGCAATCATCCCCTCAGGATCAATGACATTACGATTTCCATCCACATGGTAGTTTTGAATAATTGTGTGAAGAAAAGCATTTGCAGAAGGAAGAGTGACCTCCTTCGCATTCATCTCAACCATGCGAAGATCCTCTTGATTAATAGCATCATGATCTTCAGGAAGAATCCAAGTTCCACGATTGTTAAAACTTTGCAAATGACCACCTGACAAAGCAACCCAAACACTACGAATCTCAACATTGCTTTTTTCCTCAGCATCAATAATAGCTTCGCGTACACATTCAGTAACGCTTGCAAAATCAATAATCTCACCTTTGCGTACTCCACGTGAAGGAGTTTCTCCTACACCTAAGATATGGATTGAACCATCAGGCAATCCCTCTGCAACAATGACACAAATTTTTGTAGTACCGATCTCAAGACCGACAAAGAGTTGTTCGCGTGACATAACTTAGAATCCACTTTTAAAGAAGCTATTTTTGAAATTCATAGAGAGCATTTTTTAGCTCTAATTCATTTTTCAGGTACCACTAGTGAGCATGTGGCGTTTTACTTGCAGTCGTCAAGAGAGCTGTTTTAGAGAAATGCACTTCACTATTCGATCGGAACGTTACTGGAGTATTATGTTCTAAAATGAGATTGGCAGTTTCAACCTGCCGACCCATTTCCTGGCAGTGGGCAAGGAGTTTTTGAAGACGCTCTTGCTGTGCAGGTAAATTCCCTTCTCCAAAAATAAAACGTGCATGCGTGGCATCTGTAATCACAGCACAATAGTCACGAGAAAGATCAAGAGAACGAATCGTGATGAGTTCAGAATTTTTAGAGTTAGAAAGAATATTCCAGAGGGTAACTGCAAATGAAAATCTCTCATCTTGCAATTGTTTCCCAGCAACAAGATGAGAAATATCAATGCCTTCAACCAAGGGAAGCTCTAGGAGGGAGGCCTCCAATTTTTTTGGAACCATCACCATTCCATCCTGATCAATCACGAAGCTTTGACCGGGAGCAAAAGCCTCCTCTGGAGAGGAGACCAAACGAAAAATGGGAGTACGTCGTTCCAAAGAAATCTGAATGGTATTAGGTAGAAGACGCTCCACATGTGCTTTTTTAACCTCTGCAACATCATTGAGCACTTTTTCTGCAGCGCTTAAATCAACCAAAAAAATATTAGCCCCTTGATGTAATCCGGTCATTAGTTGCAACTCCTCAACTGTCATGACTCCATCGAGTGAAGCTTCGAGATGTTGAACATTATAGTCAGGATTTTTAAAGAAGAATTTATCAAGAAGGGCTCTTCCTCCTAGGAGAGAAACAATCACGAGCACTCCAAGAAAAGCGACCTTAATCAAGGCCGTGTTCATTTTTTTTGTACGTTGATGTTTCACGGAATCACGACGTACCCTAAGTTCTAAAAGCTGATGGGCTTCTGAATTTTTTTTAGCCCGCAGGCGACGATTATTGGTATTGGAGCGGCGAACGATCATGAACTTAGACTATTTTTTACTGACGAGGGCATGCAAGAGAAAGTTCCATAATCCTAATACATAATGCTAGAAAATCGAGTCCGAATACAGCTGCTGCATCGGGCAGCAGACTCGTCTCTGTCATTCCTGGAATTGTATTGACCTCTAGCACTACCATTTTTCCATCATTGCCCAAAATAATATCGACTCGTGAATAGACCTCGATACCTAATGCATGATGGGCGGCAAGTGCAATATTCTTTATTTTTTCTGTTAGCACGGGATCCAGAGGAGCCGGAATCAGGTGCTCACTACCTCCAACAGTATATTTGTTTTTAAAATCATACACTCCGTCCTTAGCTTTAATTTCAATAACAGGCAATACATCATCTCCTAAAATACCCACAGTCAATTCCCTGCCTAAAACGAATTCCTCAACAAGGATTTCATTCCCAAACTCAAATGCTCCATGAAGTGAGTTGTTAATTTTTTCTGGATCATTCTCATGAATAATATAAAGACCGAGAGTCGAGCCCTCTTGGGGGGCCTTGATCACATAAGGGACTAGGAGGGAGGGGTGTTCTCCCTCATGCAAGATTTCAAAAGGTGCTGTTGGAATACCAGCTTCCAAAAAACGTTTTTTTGATTTGATCTTATTAATTGCTAACTGGCTTGCCTTCACTCCTGCTCCGCTATAGGGAATTCCTTTCTTTTCTAGGAGCGCTTGTAATTCCCCATCCTCACCAAAGGTACCATGAATCATATTCATGACAAAAGTGACTTCTTGAGGAAGCTCCACATTGCGATCTTTAATATCGCAGTTGATCACTGAAAAACCAGCTCCTCGTAATGCTCGTGCAACAGCTGTTCCAGAGGCAATTGAAACCTCTCGCTCCCCACCAGGTCCACCCATGAGAACAGCAATCGTATGTTTTTTTAATAGAGAGAGGTTCATATTTTGATTGTATTTATTTTAACCCGCATATTCAAAAGTGAAGTACTGCAATTTTTTCTTAGAACAAGGTTGCAGATCGAAGCACTATCCAAAGATAACACTAGATCTCAGAACGTAGGGTGCATGATTGCCATTCTCAATGTTGAAATTTAGGTTTATCCACCCCAACAATCTGAACTTCTGTTTCTAGGAGCATTCCACGCTTCTTCCATGCAACACTCTTAATTTCATCAATAAGTTGAAGAACCTCGTTGGCAGTGGCCCCACCATCATTAACAATAAAGTTTCCGTGAACCTCAGAGACACGAGCTTTTCCAACAGTATGATTTTTTAATCCTAATTCTTCAATAAGACGACCTGCAGAAATAGTTTTATTGTGTTGTAACGACACTTCGCTAGGAGCAGTGGGTCCAACGCTGCTCTTTGCTGCCACAGTAGTGTTCGAATTCGTATTTGTAAAATCCACCTTTAAATTCGCTGTGGCTGATGAAGAGCAAGGCGCATCGGCGCGCAAACGAGGAGTGTATAAGGACATACTCGACGAGGTGAGCACCGAGGCAACGCTGCTCTTTGCTGCCACAGTAGAATTTAAAGGTGGATTTTTGAAGGTACATCCAGCACTTGCCGCAATCGGCTGCGTCTCACGGCGGTGTTTTTTGGAAGCCTCCATGATGGTGTCTATTTGAATTTTTGGTGCAGGAGTTCCTTTTAAAAGAGCTGAGAGTGCATAGTGAGTTTTAAAAAAAGGAATATCACGATAATGGATTCCAAAGAAGGGTTCTGCTTGATGGATGTTCCACTCTTTGATTTCCCCTTTTTGGGTGACATAACGAAAGGCTAGCACTTGGTCAAACATCTGATCTCCCATAGCACCAGCATTCATGCGAAGAGCCCCTCCTACATTACCTGGAATTCCCTCCATCCATTCAAATCCAGAGAGGTTGATCTGACGCGCTGCTGCAGTGAGTTGTTTTAATTTGACACCAACTCCTGCATGAATTGTCTCTCCCTCAACGGTGTAATGAGCGAAGGAACCTTTAGCAAGGTGCACGACAACACCGGGTATACCCCCATCCCTCACTAGGAGATTAGATCCTCTGCCCATAACCATGAGGGGTATGTTTTCTTCCATACATATTTTTACAAGAGCTGCAAATCCCTCTTCGGTTTCTGGTTCTGCCCAAAACTGAGCAGGGCCACCAACACGCATCGTAGTGTGGGCAGAAAGGGGCTCATAGAGACTGATACGTCCTGCTCCCATTATGGAGAGAAGGTAATCTCTTTTTTTTAAGTCTTCTACGAGGCGGGCTGTCTCTTCATGAATATTTCCAGCTCCCAGTGAGAGAAGAAGGTCATCTGGCTTGAGTTGTTGAAAAAATTTGCTACGAAGTCCCTCGAGTTGGGGCTCGTAAAAAATAGAGCTATGCCCCAGTTCCTGGGCTCTCTTCACAATACTCTCTCCACTCACACCAGGAATTGCCTCTTCACTTGCAGGGTAAATATCAGTCACGAAAACGGTATCTGCATCCAAAAGGACCTTTCCAAATTCTTTTTCAAAAGCAACTGTCCGTGAATAACGATGGGGTTGAAATAAAACAAAGAGTCTCCCTTTTTTGTTCAATTGAGAACGTGCCGTAGCCAGAGTTGCAGCAATTTCAGTGGGATGATGCCCATAATCATCGACCACAGTAAGATGTTCATTTTTGTACTTGAGCTCAAAACGCCTTTTAGCTCCACGAAACTCTTTGAGGGCTTCAACAATCTTATCAAAAGGAACACCGAGCTCTAATGCAAGAGCGATCACTATCATGGCATTACTTACATTGTGAGCACCAGGAATAGAGAGCTCCAGACGACCCAATGGTCGGTTTTTTGCAATTACCACGAAGGATGAACTTCCATTTTCCTGCTTGAGGCTTTCATAGCGATACGTACACTCGAGGGTCACACCCACAGCAATAGCACAAGGATGACCCGCGCAAAGACGCTTGGCACCGGGATCTTCAGCCCAATAAAAGAGAGAGCCTTTTGTCTGATCAATTAATCTTTGATAGACAGCATCAATAGCTTCTATGTTTTTGTAAAAATCGAGATGTTCTGGTTCGATGTTGAGAATAACAGCATGTTCTGGTTCGTAATGGACCAGCGTTCCATCACTTTCATCTCCCTCAGCAATAAAATAGTCTCCTTCGGCACTCCAACGAGCATTCGTTCCTAAAATAGGAATTTCGGCTCCCACATAATGCGAAGGATTCAGCCCGGCTGTTCCAAAGACATGAGCTGCAAGGGAGGATGTGGTGGTCTTTCCGTGCATTCCGGAAATCACGATTCCTTTTTTTCCAATCATCAAAGCCGAGAGGACTTCAGCACGTCGGACGAGCCTTTTTCCTAATTCTAAAGCTCTATCAAAAGTGGGATTTCCAGCACGAATCGCTGATGAATAGACAATCACATCTGCACTTGCAGCATCCTCACTGCGATGGCCCATAAAAAATTTCAACCCTCTTGTGCATAAGCGTTCCACCTCCTCACTGGTCACCCGATCGGATCCAGAAACGCGATGTCCTATTGACAAAAGCAAACCTGCTAATCCACTCATACCAGAACCAGCAACCCCGATAAGATGAATTTCATAGGAAACGCCACCCAACAAAAAAGCAGAAAGCTCTTGGATATTTTCTTGCGAACTAGAAATGGCGGTTGAAAAACATGTCATGAGAAGCGCCGCATCATAGCAACTCCTTTCATTTCGACTAGTCAGAAAAAGAGACTACTCATCAACCATAAAGTGCCTATTTCATATAAAATTTGGAGTCAGGCTATCAATCTTTGAATCTCTTACCTAAAAAATCTCGTAATTTGCATTGTGGGAAAATAGAGTTATTTTTATCGATGCCCCTATTAGTTTTAGATAAATGTCAACTAGCCCGCATATTTCATACTGGTTCGTCGCGAGGCGCCGCGAATCCTGATGCAGAGAAGGAAGGTGATGGATTGCGGCAACGGCTGTATGTTTCATACTGCCCGAGGAGCAATTCGAAGCTGACGCAGTATCCATCAGGTGTTCGCAAGCCGCAACAGAATCGGTATGAAATAGGCGGGCTAGCCCTAAAGACGAGAAAGAGGAACATAGTTCCCCTATCTCGCTCGAGCTCACAAGGATTTGCTCTTCCGATGGTTCTTTGGGCAATAGCTTTTCTAGCAGGGCTGATCATTCTTGCTGCAGGTAGTATTAATAGCTGGCTTGAGGAAGAAAGCCACGCTCAACGTTCCTTTCATGCCCGCCAATTAGCACTGAGTGGACTGGCCATTGGAATGAATCCTGGCATCAAGGCTAATGACCCAGCATTGATTCAAGGTGACCCCTCAGACAAAGAGGGAGAAAGTTTTTCTGTTCAACTCAATAATGAAGCAGGTTTTATTAATCCCAATATTTGGCTTGCAAAATCAGATCGTATTATTTTTCAACGACTCTTTGAAAAATGGGGTGTTCCTCAAAAAGATCAAGAGGTAGCCATTGACGGGCTCATTGATTGGCAAAGCCCTACTGAACTTCGTTCAGAGCATGGAGCTAAGCGCTCTGAATATGAAAAAATAGGCCTTGAGGGATATCCCCCTAATACTCCTTTCCTCGATACGCGTGAAATGGGCATGGTCATTGGTTTTGCTCCTGTGATGAAGGCAAACCCGAAATGGAAACACTTTTTTTCCACCTTCAATCCAGGAAAAATTAATATCAACTTTTGTAGTCCTGATATGTTTACTGATCTCCTTGGATTAACTCCCGAGCAGACTGAAGCTTTTGTGAAATTAACAGCAGGTCCCGATGGCATCTCAGGAACGGAAGATGATTTAATTTTTAATGATATTAATCAAGCTGCTCAACTCATGGGGGTCTCAGGGCTTCAAAAACAACTTTTACTTAATTATTTTTCTGCTGCTAGTAACGTTATTCGACGCATCAATAGCACAGGAACCTATCATGGCATTTCACATCATATTATTGTTATCATGGGAGACTCCCTTGGGCGGAATATACTAAGCTGGCAAGAACAATGAGCAACATAAGAGACCTCCCCAACATTTTTTTAGAAAAAGGAAGAACGCTATTAGCAGCAATATCACAGTTCGTTCTTTTGCTCCAATCCGATTCCAAAAAGAATCATAAAACACTCCTTCGCCCAGGAACGTCCTTAGGAGAGTGGCAACGTTGGAAAATAGCTTCCAAAAAAGAGGAGAAACATGCTGCCCGTTCCGCCATAGAAATAGTATCTTCAAGCAAAGCAGAACCTCTTTTACTCGATGCATCAACCGCACCTCCACTTGCTGGTTCAACATTAGATTGGATTGTCGGTGTTCCTACCCGTGATCTCATTGTGATTCCACTCTGGGTCGCCTCTCAGGGAGACCTTCAAGAACTCATCAGGCTAGAGCTTTCTAGCAAGCACTTACTGCGTCGTGGAATGAGTGAAGGATTAAAAATGATCACTCATGAGATTCAAGAAGAACGAACTCTTGTTGTTGTTTTTGCACCCACAAGCACCCCATCTGTCACCACAGCTCCTTATCTCAAAAAGGGACATTATTTTGAAGCAGCAGCACGGCTTTTACCTATAGAAAACGTCGACCTTGTGTTGTGGAAGGAGTTGGGGGAGGTCTGTTTTGGGTTTGTCAAAAAAAATCAATACTTATGGTTTTCGGGAAGTGGTGAGAATAGAGTCAACTCTTTCTTAACTGAACTCATCAAACGTCTCTCTTCGCATCTTCAAGCTGAATCAGTCCTAACCCAGATACCTCAAAGTGTCCGCATGATCGGCTCGTTTTCCATGGAGGAGCGTCTGCTATTACAAGAAAATCTCGGGATCTCAGAAAATGCTTGTGATCTTATCTTAGAATTACCAGGACCAACGATTCCGGAACCTCTACTTGACCTTCCCTCGGAACAAGCACGAGAGGAAAGAGCACTCCAGGAGAAAAAAAATCGTATTAAAAAAATCGTAACTCTAGCACTCCTTGGGTATTTTTTCTTCTTGTTTTCAGGAGCGAGTAATCTTCTGGTCAAAAAAATGATCGTAACGCATCTCTCACATCAACTCTCTGTAGATGCTAGCTCTGTGAGAAAAGCAAATGACGAAATGATTGAGTGGCAAGAATTTCGTTTTGCTATTGATCCCACAACTTACGCTCTGGATCTTCTTGCTGCTATTGCCAGCCAAATACATGGTGAAAAAATTCGTCTCATCTCGCTCTCAGATAGTGCAGGCAGAGTTCAAATCACAGGGGAAGCAACCGATGTCTCACAGGCTTATCATTTTTTAGAATTAATTAAAAAAGCTCCTGAATTTCAAGAATATGAGTGGACAAGCAGTCAACCTAAGTTAGCAGGTAAGAACAGTGTTAAATTTGAAACAGAAGGATCCCTACCCCATGCGAAAACTAGCCCCGAGTGAAAAAACGCTCTTTCTTGTGCTCTGCGGAGCCGTATTTCTAGCGGTCAATTTGATTAGTTTAAAAGTGTTTTTGAACATTAATGAGCAATTGCAATCTAAGATAAGTACCCTAAGGAATCAACTTGCAGAAGGCCGTGCCATCATCATGACGGCAGAAACACTTCAGCCAGCAATTGCATGGATGCATGAACACCCTCTTCCCATTTGGAACAACGACAAAGCAAGTGCTGAACTTTTAAAGTGCGAACGAACGGAAGCTGAAAAAGCTGGCCTCAAGATTATCGAAGAAAATTTACTTCCAACTCATTCCTCTTTTTATGCTACTTCAGTAAGCGTCCAAGCAAAGATTTCAGGTTCTTTTGATGGGTTAGTGAAATTTCTTTTTGCATTACAAACTCCTACTGCATGGCGTGTCATCAATAAATTTATAATCAAAAGCGATTCAGATCCAACCAAAGTGATTATTGATCTGGAGATGAAACAATACTTTCAAACACCAGCAACATCTTAGCAATTTTTAGTTTACAAACAGAGATGAATGTACCAGCAAGCACTGATCTACCATGACCGTTAAGAATAAAGTCGCAACTATTACTAGTGAGGTATATGGGCTGGCCCGTGGTCAATTGAGAACAGCAGGTTGTGCACTCATCATTCTCCTATTCATCATGCAAGGATTGCTCTCTTTTGCTCGTGCTACAGAAGCTCCTTCAAAGCCAGCTCCCTCAAAGCAAGAGAGCCAGCCACCTCCTCTCCCTCCTTGGATGAGACCACGTGAATTTTCTAGCTTTCAATCACTCCTCCTTCATTCTCCCTTTTCGTTAGCGACAGCAGAGGAATCGTCTCCTCTTTCAGAACGTTATGCTATTACTGGAATTATTACTATCGACGGAGAAGAAGAGATTTTTGTACTCGATAAGAATGATCAAAGTCGAGAATTACTCACAAAAAAGCCAAATAAAAAAATGATGTCCCTGGTTAATATTGTGAAGGAACCGGATCCTAACAAATTAAAAGCAACTATTACTATCAATGGTGAATCAGGGGTAATTACAAACCCAGAACTCAACACCAATAATCCGATTCATGGACCACAACGTTTTTCTGGACCTAATCCTCCTAGTGGAAGCAATCAACAAAAAAATATATTTCACCCTCCTAACACCCCCTACTATCCTGGACAAACACCTCCCAATACTCTTCAGTCACAAGGGACACCCTCGAGCACCAATAATCCTAATAACCACCGCGTGATCAATCGTTCACCTATTCCGAATCAGTCGATCCCAACCCCCCAATAATTTCCCTCAATAATTATGCCTAACTCTCCCTTTGTTTTCTTTCTTTTAGCATGCACCTCTTTTTCCCTTATAGCTGCTGATGAACAATCTCCTGGTCCTTCCACAACAGCAGAGTCCCAAGGTCTATTAAAAACAAATAGTATCCCTCTTCAAGAGAAGGCCTCTCTCTCTGCCAGCTCTTTGACCCCGATACCGAAATCAGCAGAGGCCTCTTCTCAGCCACTCCATGAATTGCTCCCTCAGCCAAATTCTCACATAGATCTCTTAGAAACATCACAAGATCTCACCCCCTCCCCCTCATCGACTCCATCTCAAAACGCCTCTCCTACCAGCACTCTTAAAAAAGGGGTCCCTCCTCTGCCTGCAAATGCACTTTCACGTCTTCGTGCTGCAAGAGCAAAATATCAAGCAGTGAAACAAGCCTCTGATTTATTACCCAATACAGATTCCTCTTCTCCATCAAAAACACTTCCTCCGCAGCCTGCTACACAACCAGAGCTCTCTTCTGTGAGCGTCACTTCTCCTTCCCTCGAAGCTCCTTCTTTGGCTTCTCCAAAACCGATCAATGTGGAAGAAAAAATCAGTATGCAATTTCCTCATACCTCCATCATGGAAATCCTTGCGCTTTATGAAAAATTAACAGGCAAGCATATCATTCGAGATTCCAACCTTACTGGACCAGAACTCTCGATCATGATTGCTGATCCTATTTCCAAAAAAGAGGCTATCAATGTCATGGAAAGCTCGATGCTACTCAATGGATATGTCGTTATTCCTGTGGATGAAAGAACCGTTAAGGTGCTTGGCCCAAGTCGTCCACCACGCACAGAAGGCCTTCCTCTCTATCTTGAAGAATCAGAACTACCAACTGAGGGAGATCAGTTGGTTAGCTTTTATCAACCACTTCATTTCTTAAGCACGACTGAAGCGATCAATATTCTTCAAGGAGTAGTACAACTCAATCCCTTTGGCTCGCTTGTGGCAGTGCCCAACACTAGTGCCATTGTCATCACAGATAAAACTCCCATTATTCGTAAAGCCCTAGCACTGCTCAAAGTGATTGACCATGAATCTTCTCAAATCATTACTGAGTTTGTCCCTTTGCAACGGGCCGATGCTGAAAAAACGGTAGCAACGCTCAATCAGATTTTTGGAAAAGAGGGTGCAGCAGCCCCTGCTACAATTAAAGGAACAGGACAACCAGGAAATCCAAATATACCAAATAATCAACCGCTCTCTCCCCTAAGTGATACTTCCAATCCAGGTGATGAACGGGTCTTTAGTGGCAAGGTTCAGTTCATTGCCGATAAAAGAACAAACCGAATTCTTGTAGTCACCCGAACTGAAAATTACCGCTACGTGCGAGAACTTATTGCCAATCTTGATAAGGCTCAAGCTGCCGAAGAGCCTTTGGTGCGTCCTTTAAACTATATGTCCTCCACAGATGTTTTTCCTGTCCTTGTCGACATGCTAAAAAATAAGGATGATGAGACCTCTCAAAACCAGGCAAAAGCTCAGCCTAACCCTCAAAATCCGTTTAATAATAATTCGTCAGGACTTCTTGGGTCACAGAATTCCTCGGATGGCTCTTCTGGATCCTCAGGAGTAAATGCAGGTGGCAACCATGCAGATCGTTTGAGTGAATCGACTAAGCAGTCCCCTCCCCAGTCTGCTATTGTCGGCTCCACAAGCATTGTAGCCGATCCGACAGCCAATAGCATTATTGTTTATGGACCTCCTGAGAGTAAGGCTAAGGCCCGTCAGATCATCGATCTCTTGGATCGTCGCCCTCAGCAAGTCTACCTTGCGGCTGTCATTGGTCAGATGCGACTAGAGGAAGGAATGGAGTATGGAGCAAGTTACCTCTTCCACTATCAAGGTTTTAATACCTTGGCTAATACTCTTGGAGGCCCGGCAGGACCTGCTCTTCTCAATGGTTTGAACAGCATTTTTCCAGGTGCTGGTGGAGGAACCAATGGAACTAGCGTTACCTCTGATTTTACACGTGCAGTAGGTGTTAATAATGTGGTTAACAATGCTAGCAACACAGGTGGATTGACCGTTTTTGGCTCTCTTGGAGGATCTCTTGATACCTATGCAAAATTTTTAGAAAGCACTGGAAAATTTAAAACTATCGCACGGCCGACGGTTTACACAAGTAACAACAAAAAAGCCACTATTCTCTCGGGACGTCGCATTCCGTACCAATCTTCGACCTTGAGTAGTGTTGTTAATGGAGCAAGTCCAACCCAACAGAATCAAACGGCTAATTCGATCACAGCCAATGTGACTTACCAAGATGTCTTGTTAAAATTAGAAGTCATTCCTTTGATCAATTCTGACAAAGAAGTAAACCTGGTCATTGCTCAACAAAATCAGACTGTTGATACGTCAGGAACTATCGATGCTGCTAAAGCTGGAATCAATGCACCTGTGGTGAACACCCAAGAGCTTACCACGAGCGTTCGTATTCCAAGCGGCTCTACTATTGTCTTAGGAGGGCTCATTACGGATGAAAAAAACAACGATGAAAAAGGAATCCCTTATGTCAATAAAATTCCTATTATTGGACCTCTCCTAGGAGGTCATACTCAGAAAAATAAAGTACGCACCGAGCTTGTTGTAATGATTCAACCCATCGTCATTGATTCCAACGATTCCATGGAAAAAGCAAGCGATCGTGAAGGTGGAACCTCTGATCTTGGCATGGAGGCAAAAACTCTTGAGAAAAAACTTCAACCTACCCCACCCCCAACACCTAAAAAAAAGAAGTTTAAACTTTTTGGAATGCCTAAAATAGATAATTATTAAGTATCTTTTTTAAAATGAACAAAAAAACCAACGGCATAAAAAATCCCATCCTGGTAGTGATGGAGACCTTTGCTCAGTCTCTAGATGCCGATTTTAAAAGGGAAAAACTTCCTGATCCCTCCACACTCCCAGAGAAAATTGACTGGCAGCGAACCCTCCCTTTTCTTTTTCTCCATGGTGGATGTCTTGCAGTTTTCTGGTTCGGGATGAGTCCCGTTTCGATCGCATCAGCGCTATTGCTTTATATCATCCGCATGTTTGCAATCACGGGATTTTATCATCGGTATTTTTCTCACCGCACTTTTAAGACCTCACGTCTCGGTCAATTTCTTTTTGCTGTTCTTGGAAACACCTCCATGCAACGCGGCCCCCTCTGGTGGGCTGCCACCCACCGACATCATCACACGCATTCTGATGAGGAAGAGGATAAACATTCTCCCGTCACCAAAGGTTTTTGGTGGTCTCACATCGGATGGTTAACCTCGATGAGGAATTTTCCAACTCCCTATGATAAGGTACATGACTTAAGCCGCTACCCGGAACTTGTTTTTTTAAATCGCTACGATAAGACAGTCCCTATTCTTTATGGTGTACTGATGTTTGGCATTGGCTTTTTTCTTGAAAAAAAATTTCCTTCCCTTGGAGTCACTGCTGGACAATTTTTCGTCTGGACTTTTTTTATCAGCACAACCCTCTTGCTTCATGGAACCCTTTTTATCAACTCTCTAGCGCACCTCTGGGGTGATCGCCCCTATCAAACTGAAGATGACAGTCGCAATAATTTTTGGCTAAGCCTCATTACCCTTGGAGAGGGATGGCATAACAACCATCACCGCTATCCTCACGCAGCACGACAAGGATTTCGCTGGTGGGAAGTCGATATCACCTATTACGGCTTAAAAATATTATCATGTATTGGATTTATTTGGGATTTAAGACCTGTACCCGTTTCTATTCTTAAAGAGGCAACTCTAAGCCAAGAGAGAGCACAACCTCTTGCATGAATCCAACCCGCATTGCCATTATTGGAACCGGAATTTCAGGTCTCGCCTGTGCCTATTTTCTGTCTCGAAATGAAAATTATGAAGTGACTCTTTTTGAAAAAGAGACTCGTGTTGGAGGACACTCCAATACGCTCATGGTTGAGGAAGAGAAAAAAATGATTCCTATTGATAGTGGTTTCATGGTTTATAACGAAGTCACCTACCCACTCTTGACACGATTATTTCTGGAGCTAGAGGTCGCCACAAAACCGACAACCATGTCTTTTAGCGTACAACATCGGGGAGAGAACTTGGAGTACAATGGAGCAAGCCTGGATCTCTTGTTTGTACAACGTCGGAATCTCTTACGTCCTCGTTATTGGAAGATGCTTGGTCAGATTGCTCGCTTCCACAAAGAAAGTATTGAAGAGCTCCAGAATCCACGCTTTGGAAAAATACCGCTCCGAGAATATATTGCCCAAAGAGGTTATGGAGATGATTTTTTCAATTGGTACCTTGCCCCTATGGCAGCGGCTGTCTGGTCGAGCTCCCCAGATAAAATTGAAGAATTTCCAGCGCATACGTTACTACGTTTCTGGCATAACCATGGTTTTTTAGGAAGAGATACGCATCATCCCTGGCGTACGGTAGTGGGTGGTTCTCGTGAATATGTAAAAAAAATAAGTGCTTCTTTTAAGGAAAATATTCAGCAAGGGGTTTTAATAAAAAATATTCGCTCTCATTCCAGTGGTGTTGAGATCAACTTTCAAGAGGGCCAAGCAGCTCATTTTGATAAAGTCATCCTAGCAGTTCACGGCGATCAGGCACTTCCTTTACTCAATGATCCCTCACCTCTAGAAGAGCGCCTTCTCTCCTCGTTTCATTATCAAAACAATCATGTTTTTTTGCATACAGACCCACAATTGATGCCACAACGACGCCGATGCTGGGCTTCCTGGAACTATCGCATTGATACCAATGACGACGGGACCCACCATTATTCCACCCATTACTGGATGAATGAACTTCAACATGTTTCCAAACGTCATGAATATTTTGTATCGCTCAATCCCCCCTCACTCCCCAGGGATGAGACAATCAAGCAGCAGTTAGTGTATGAACATCCACTATTTGACCTGCGAGCCATTAATGCACAAGAAGAGCTCTTCAAGCTCCATGCAGCTGGAAAAGAATCTCGACGCTATTTTTGTGGAGCCTGGCAGCGTTATGGGTTTCATGAAGATGGACTCCTCTCAGCAGTTCAAGTCTGTGAGGAAATTTTAGGTCATGATCCTTGGAACTAATCATGAACGCCATCTACGAATGTCGCATTAATCACTCTCGCTTTCATCCCAAGCAACACCAATTTTCCTACCCTGTATTCATGCTTTGTATCGATCTTCAGGATCTACCTCACATAGCAAAAAAAACAATGGGGCTGAGTCATAATCGATGGAATCTTTTTTCTATTGATGATACCGATCATATCAACCTCAAGCTTCCTGGGGGTATTGCTCCTAATCTTCTTGCTTGGCTTGAAAAACAAGGAAAAACATACCCACCAGACACCTCACTTCATCTTGTTACCTTTCCACGAGTCCTTGGTTACGGCTTTAATCCAGTCTCTTTCTATTTCATTCGTTCAAGAGAGGAGAAGATTCTCGCTGTTGTTGCAGAAGTGGTAAATACCTTCCGGGAAATGAAACTTTATTTAGTCGATGCGTGTGATCCCCATGGAATGTGGCACCGAAGAGTAGCTAAGAACTTTTATGTATCTCCCTTCTCAGATCCAGGACTCGAATTTGATTTTAAAATTGGAGCCCCAGGAGCAAAATGGCATGTTTCTATTGATGTTTATGAGAAGGCCCAGCGCGTTCTCCATAGCTCTATTACTGGAGAAGTAAGGTCACTTTCTTCGAGGAGAATATTTTGGTATTTCTTCAAATATCCTTTTTTATCCCTTCGAATCATCGGGCTGATCCATTGGCATGCATTTTTATTATGGAAAAAAAAGATTCCTTTTTTTCAAAAACACCACCGCCAAGAAGCTCAATGTGACGTCTTGAGACCCCATCCCAAAAAGAACAACAATCATGACTGATACCACGCTACAAGAAACTGTCCCCCTGCACCAAGCTCCCTACAAAATCAAAAGCCTCTCCGAGTATTTTGTTTTTAGTGCTCTTAAAAAAATGACTCAGGGAGGCCTGCGTGTTGATATCGACAACGACTCACATCGTTACTTTGGAAAGCCAGGAGCCCCGATCACAGCATTAGTTAAGATTCATCAGCCAGCAGTTTTTTTTAATCACTGTGCTTTTTATGGAGATGTTGGACTAGGACAGGCCTACACCGAGGGTCTCTGGGATACCGATGATATTAAAGCGGTCATTGCTTGGTTCATTGAGAACCTCAATGAGCTTCAGGGGACCAATACAAAATCGACCAACATTCCTAGTGTGAATTTTTTAACGATCATCAATTGGGTGCGACACCTACGACGTCGCAATACAGTTACAATGAGCAAGCGTAACATCTCTGAGCATTATGATTTGGGGAATGATTTCTATGCACTTTGGCTAGATCCATCGATGACCTACTCGAGCGCAAGGTTCCAATACCCGGAGCAATCACTTCAAGAAGCACAAGAAGCCAAGTACGAAGCTCTTTGTCAAAAACTTCATCTTAACGCCAAGGATCATGTTCTTGAAATTGGTTGTGGCTGGGGTGGCTTTGCCCTCTATGCTGCAAAAAAATATGGCTGCTCGATCACAGGAGTGACTATTTCTCAAGCACAAGCAAGCTATGCCAATGAAAAAATTGTAGCAGCTGGACTTCAAGGTCAAATCACCATCCGTATTGAAGACTACCGTCATATCACTGGGAGCTATGATAAAATTGTCTCCATTGAGATGCTTGAAGCTGTTGGAGACCGCTATCATGAAAGCTTTTTCTCAAAATGCCACGAAGTACTCCGACCTCATGGTCTCCTTGGAGTTCAAATGATTACGGTTCCTGATTACCGCTATCCTAGCCTCAAGAGAAGTGTTGATTGGATTCAACGACATATTTTTCCAGGATCGCTATTGCTCAGTGTTGGAAGAATCAATCAAGTGCTCTTGAATACTAGCGATCTTTTTCTCCACGATTTAGAGGATCTGGGAAATGACTATGCACGAACCCTTGCCAGATGGCATCAGAACTTCAACGCAGCACTACCTCAAGTTAAAGCCTTGGGTTTTGATGAACCTTTTATTCGCAGTTGGAACTATTATCTTAAATATTGTGAAGCTGCCTTTGCCACACGTAATATTTCCGTGGTGCAAGCCATCTACACGCGGCCTAATAACAAAAACCTTTCCCTACTTTAATGATTATCATTGCTACTGGAGCGCTCATAATACTTTTTAGCTTGGCATGGCTTTGGGCCCGCTTCTGTCATAACTACTCCCTAGTCGATGCCTTTTGGGCTGGAGGATTAGCAATCACGGGACTCTTTTTTTTATATTCCACAGGATCTTGGAATTTCAAAAAAGGGGCTATCGCCTTTCTCTTTGCCTGTTGGAGCCTACGACTCACATGTCATTTGACCTACCGTATAGCCAAAGCACACCCAGAGGAGGATCGACGCTACATAGCACTGCGTAATGCTTGGAAAAAAAAGGAGGCTCTCTACTCTTTTCTTTTCTTCCAGGCACAGGCGCTCTCTGTTGTTTTTTTAACCCTCCCTTTTTTCTTTATCGGAATGAATTACAATCCACATTGGGATCTAGCAGCAATTTCTGGATCGTTATTACTCATCATTGGTATTTTAGGAGAAGCCCTTGCCGATCACCAATTGGCCTCCTTTAAAAAGAACCCTCGTACTTCATCAGAAGTCTGTCAAAAAGGGCTTTGGCACTACTCACGGCATCCCAATTATTTTTTTGAAATGGTCATTTGGCTCAGCTTCTACATGATTGCCTGTGGTTCTCCATTCGGATGGATCACTTTTTATGCCCCTATCACGATTATTTTCCTCCTTTTAAAAGTCACTGGTATTCCTCCTGCTGAGGCCTCGTCGCTACGAAGTAAGGGCGAAGCCTATGCCCGCTATCAAAACATAACCTCTATATTAATTCCTTGGTTTCCAAAAAAATCATGAGCACACTCAATACCCTTCTCGCAAAAAATCTCTTTCCTGATTCTCTCATCCGTCTTGGAATACGCCAACGGCTTCGAGCACACCTTGCTCGCTTTGAAAAACTTGACTCTAAAAAACGTCAGGAACTCTTGATGCAACATATTGCAAGTCTCCTTGCAAGTCCTATTGCAGTTGCCACAGCAGAGGCCAATGAACAGCATTATGAAGTGCCAACAGCATTCTTTGAATTAGTTTTAGGAAAGCATAAAAAATACAGCTCTGGTTATTGGGATGATGGAATCCATAATCTCGATAAGGCTGAGGAACAAATGTTAGCCCTTACCTGTGAGCGAGCTCAGCTTAAAAATGGCCAGCGCATCTTAGAACTGGGATGCGGCTGGGGCTCTCTTACACTTTGGATGGCCAGCCAGTACCCCCAGGCACAGATTACTGCAATCTCTAACTCACGCACTCAAAAAGAGTATATTGAAGCACAGCTCGCAGCACGCAATCTAACCAATGTGACGGTGCGAACCGTCAACATGATCGATTACATGGGTGAAGGAGAGGGCGTTTTTGATCGTATTGTTTCTGTTGAAATGCTGGAGCATATGAAAAACTACCAACGTGTTTTTGAGCGCTGTGCCAGCTGGCTCAAGCCTGGAGGGGCCTTTTTTATCCATATCTTCACACACCGAGAAATCGCCTATCATTTTGAAGTAGGTGATAAAGAGGATTGGATGGCTCGTTATTTCTTCACCGGGGGACAGATGCCCTCAGATGATCTTTTGCTCTATTTTCAAAAAGATCTCCAGATTCTCCATCATTGGCAGGTTGAGGGTACTCATTATCAAAAAACAGCTCGTGCTTGGCTTGAAAATATGGATAAGGAAAAAAAGAAGATCCTGCCTCTCCTAGCTTCAACCTATGGCAGGACCGAACAAAAACGTTGGTGGGTTTATTGGAGAGTTTTTTTCATGGCCTGTGAAGAGCTTTGGGGATATGAAAATGGAACAGAGTGGATTGTCTCCCATTATTTATTTCAAAAACCAAAATAGCATGAATTTAAAATAATTATTTATGATAGTTGCTCTATGAAATCTCCTCATCGCTCTTCTTTTTTCTTAGACGCACACCATTGTTTTTTTATTGAGTGTTTGCTAGCACTACTGCTTTTTTTTCTCTTAGCAGGTCGAATATCTCTCCTTAACCAAATCATTGCTTCTTGGGATTTATTCGCTTTCACTGGAATTATCCTCTCCTGGATAACAATTTTACGCCATGATCCCTACGAAGTACAACGCCGAGTACTCGTTAATGATCCTACAAGAAAATTTCTTTTTGCTATTGTTCTCTTGGCTTCTATTGCTAGTTTTTCTGTTACGTGGCTCTTACTTACGGCAACAAAAGGAGCCAGTTCTCTTGAAGTGAGCCGAAATATTATTCTTGGTATTACTACTGTCTTCCTCTCTTGGTTTCTAGTGCACACCCGATTTGCAATTCAATATGCCTTTCTTTTTTATGCAGAAGCCCCCGAAAAAGAGCGCTCTCAAATCTCCCAAGGATTAATTTTCCCAGGAAAAAAAATGCCAGATTACTTAGACTTCGCCTATTTTTCTTTTGTCATTGGAATGACCTTTCAAGTTTCTGACGTCCAAGTGGCAGAGTACCGTCTACGACGCTTTGTTCTCCTTCACGGACTCATCTCTTTCTTTTTTAATACCTCTATACTAGCTTTGATCGTCAATATTGTCGCAGGATTAGGATAGAGAAAAATAGGTTATTAGTGTACCTACTATTATTCTAGTTACTGGCACGAGCAGAACAGATTTCTATCACCGTAAACGTTGTCCACACGAGCCACACTAGGCCAGAATTTATGCTGATGCAACCAGGCTGCAGGATAGGCTGCAACTTCACGGGAGTAAGGACGATTCCATTCCGTTGCTGTAACTGCCAGAGCTGTATGAGGAGAACGTTTCAGCGGATTATTTTCATGATCCATGTGCCCTGCTTCGATTAAAAGAAATTCTTGATAAATAGAAATCATGGCATCGCAAAAACGATCGATCTCTTCTTTGGATTCACTCTCTGTCGGTTCTACCATCAGCGTTCCAGCAACAGGCCAGCTCATGGTGGGGGCATGAAAACCATAATCAATAAGACGCTTGGCCACATCTTCTACTTCAATACCAGCTCGCTGCTTCCATGTTCGCAGATCAAGAATACACTCATGGGCAATACGACCATGTTCCCCACGATAAAGAATCACGTAGTAGGGC
Organism: Verrucomicrobiota bacterium; assembly: GCA_008932965.1. Classification (GTDB taxonomy): domain Bacteria; phylum Verrucomicrobiota; class Verrucomicrobiia; order Chthoniobacterales; family UBA6821; genus CAIWMF01. The sequence continues at coordinate 5,337 of WBXG01000020.1, read as the reverse complement.
TCAAGGCGTTTGGCAATGTAATTGGCATTGAGAATCGCGATCTGAGTTGCAGCAGTTAAACCCTTTGCTCCCATCATACGAATATACATCCAGCTAATCACACAAATGCTAGCACTCCCCCATGGAGCTGCACTCACAGCACCCACAGAACTCGTAGGATCTCCCAATAGTGCTACATCTCCTTCTCCATGCACCACTCCTAAAGAGGAAGTTTTATTAAGTCCTAGAATATGACCTGGTAAGAAGGGGGCCAAATGTTGAGCCACACCGATAGGTCCCACTCCTGGCCATCCCCCTCCATGGGGAATACAGAAAGTTTTATGAAGATTAAGATGGCAAACATCAGCTCCCAGTTCATACGGACGACAGAGACCGACTTGAGCATTCATGTTGGCACCATCCATATAAACCTGACCACCTGCCTCATGCACAAGCTGACAGACCTCTTTGATAGAGGCTTCAAAGACTCCATGGGTTGAAGGATAGGTCACCATGAGTGCTGCAAGGCAATGTTGATGAGCAGCTATTTTTATTTTTAAATCCGAGAGATCAATATTCCCCTGGGCATCACAAGCTACTCCAACAATCTCCATCCCTACCATAGCAGCACTTGCAGGATTAGTACCATGGGCTGAGAGAGGAATGAGGCAGACCTTACGATCATGATCTCCTCGAGCGCGGTGGTAAGCACGAATTGCAAGTAAGCCAGCATACTCGCCTTGAGAGCCGGCATTAGGCTGCAGGGAAATCGCATGAAAGCCTGTGATTTCCGCAAGCCATTGTTCTAATTGACGGAATATTTCTTGATAACCACGTGACTGATCTAGCGGAGCAAAAGGGTGTAGAGCTGCAAACTCCTCCCAACTTATTGGAAGCATCTCAGCGGTCGCATTTAATTTCATCGTGCAGGATCCAAGCGGCATCATCGATGTGGTGAGCGATAAATCTTTGGCCTCAAGGCGGCGCAGGTAGCGAAGCATTTCCGTCTCGGTGTGATACGAATTAAAAACGGGGTGTGTTAGAAACGAGGAGGTCCTTCCTAGCTTTTTGGGAAGGTGCCATGAAGTAGTGCTACTTGAGTCAATGTCTGTGGCTTGAAAAAGCTTGTACAGGGGCTCCAAGGAACAGGTTGTTTCATCAAGTGTTATGAGCACTTTTTTCTCTTCTGTAAGAATACGAAGATTGACTCCCTGTTGATGAGAGCGTTCTTCAAGATCGATCATCTCATCATCGGTGAGCGTTATTTCCAGAGTGTCAAAGAAAGGATGAATAACGACCTTCCATCCAGCTTGAGATAAGACAAAGGCGAGATGACGCGCCTGCTCATGAATTTTTTTTGCAATAGCAGTGAGGCCCTTTGGTCCATGATATACGGCATACATCGAAGCCATTACTGCAAGGAGCACTTGAGCCGTACAGATGTTACTGGTAGCTTTTTCACGGCGAATATGCTGTTCACGGGTTTGCAATGAGAGACGCAAGGCACTCTTTCCCTCTGCATCTCGCGACACACCAATAAGACGCCCAGGCATACGACGTTTGAGAGCATCTTGAACAGCCATGAAACCTGCATGGGGCCCACCATAGCCAAGAGGAATTCCAAAACGTTGTGTGGAACCAATGGAAATATCTGCTCCCATTTCTCCAGGTGGTTTAAGTAAAACCATCGCAAGGGGATCAGAGGCAACGACTGCAAGCCCCCCTGCAGCATGAACCTTATTAATAAAAGAACAAGGATCGTGAATCGCCCCCGTGGTCGAAGGATATTGAATTAAGGCTCCTGAGAGTCCCTCCTCGGGCATTGTATCAATCGTACCAACAAGCAATTTTACTCCCAATGGCTCACAGCGGGTTTGCAAAAGAGCGATCGTCTGTGGATGAGTATCTCTTTCAACGAAAAAAAGAGGCTGTTTTTTTAAGTCGAAGCAGATAGCCATTGCCTCTGCTGCTGCGGTTGCTTCATCAAGCATCGAGGCGTTTGCAACAGGTAAACCAGTCAAATCACTTATCATGGTCTGAAAATTTAAAAGGGCTTCAAGCCTTCCTTGAGCAATCTCAGCTTGATAAGGGGTGTAGGCTGTATACCAGCCAGGATTTTCAAGAATGTTACGTCGAATCACTGCTGGAAGGTAGGTTCCATGATAACCCATCCCAATGTAGGTAGGTCGCAGTTGATTGAGTGAAGCTAATTCTTTTAACTCAGCGAGAGCCTCCTCCTCACTAATAGCCTCAGGAAGATTTAAGGAATGGGGATAACGAAGGTCCTTAGGAATGGTCTGATCAATAAGTCCCTCTAGCGTTTCACATTCAAGAAATGAAAGCATCGAGTGAAGGCTCTTTTCATCAATACCGAGATGCCGCTTAGCAAATGCTCCTAATGGGTGATTACCTTGGGGGATAGACATTGGAAAAGAATTTAGGAACCAATTTGAGTAGAGTATGCCTCAGGTGAAAGTAATGAATCTAGCTCTTCTGGAGTGCTCATGCACATTTTAAATAACCATCCTTCACCAAAAGGATCACTATTCACGAGTGCTGGATTACTTGGGAGGGCCTCATTAACACCAGTTACCGAACCAGTGAGAGGAGAATAGATATCACTCGCAGCTTTTACCGACTCGACAACTGCAGCAGGAGCAGAGGCAGTAAGAGCAGCTCCTATTTTTGGAAGTTCTACAAAGACAACATCGCTCAACTCTGCTTGAGCGTGATCTGTAATACCCACAGTAACAATCGTTGCGTCAGAAGGATCACGGCGAATCCATTCGTGGGTTGTGGCATAAAGGAGGTCATGAGGAACATTCATCGTTTGATTCTACAGGATGAGTAATTGAAAGTGAATACTTAAAATAATAGTTTTTATTTCACTAATTTTTAATATCACTAGGTTGTCATTTATTTATGAGTCAACGCGTAGTATCAAATATATACTTTCAAGATAACCTCCCCTCATCTCAACTAGTGATCCCACTCCTACCAACGCTTCTCGAGCTTTTTTATCCTTCCCACTGTGCAGGATGTGGAGAGGCTCTTTTTGAAAAAAGCAGACTCTGCTCAAGATGCTGGAGGCAACTCGATCTTCTGCCTGAACATTGTTGCCAGATTTGCTCCCACCCTCTTCCTACGACAACTACCGATTCTGCAAACTGTGAAAACTGCTCTGGACGAAAGCTTCATTTTATTGCTGGGATCAGTCTTTTTCGATATCAGGGGCTCCTGCGTAAATTACTTTCTCAATTCAAGTATGCAGGGGATCAGAGCCTTAAAAAAGTGATGGGTGAAATCATGAGCCGGACACTCCAAGACCAACGTCTTGACGGCCTCTCTTTTGAAGCGGTTATTCCAGTTCCACTGCATCCTCATCGCGAGCGTGAGCGAGAGTTTAATCAAGCGCGACTCGTGGCAGAAGAACTAGCAGGCCGATCACCATTTCCGATGAAAGATCTCTTGCGTCGTATTAAACCAACATTAACACAAGTCCATTCAGATCGCCAAAAACGAATAGAAAATTTAAAAGGGGCTTTTGCCTTGAAAAAGAAACAAGTTCTTTGTGGAAATTATCTTCTCGTAGATGATGTACTCACCACAGGATCAACTCTTGATGCTTGTGCAAAAGTATTGCGTGATGCTGGAGCAGATGGGGTATGGGCAGTTACGATAGCTCGTCGTTGAACCGAATATTTCATACTGATCGTGACGAGGAGGCTGCGAAGGCTAATGGAGCACCACCAGCGAGCGGGAGCGTGCGAGTCAACGAAGACACGTATTTTGAGCACATGACTGCATGAGCACATACTGTACAAGTCAAAATAGGAGTCTAATGCAGCATCCATTAGCCTTCATAGCTTCCGTAGCAGATTGGGATGAAATATCTAGGCTAACTAATAGTACAGAGTTGATCAGCTTCAATTTTCGAATCTTCTGCTTCTTTTAAGTATTGCTCAATACGTTGTTGATTTGGATTTATTTGTTGTGCTTCCTTAGCTGCATTATAAAAAGCCAACGCTGCAACCGTAAGGGACTTTCCTTTCATAAATTGAACTGCAATACCTGCCTCTACAGTCTGTTGATATAAGCTTGCTGACTCAGAAAACCAATCAATAATTTGTTGATTAGGTTCTGGCTTTTGTGCCTCCATAGCAGCCTCAAAAAGAGAACTCCCTACCCAACTAAGGGCACCTCCTTTACAATACTGACCTGCAGCAGTTGCCTCTGCAGACTGTTGAAAATTGCTTGCTGCATGAGTAAACACATCAATAATTTGTTGATCATAATTTGGCTTTTGTGCTTCCTGAGCTGCTTTTCTAAGAATAGTCCCTGCACTTTGAAGCATTCCTGCTTTAATATTCTGACCTAGCATTCTTGCCTTAATATTCTGACCTGCATCCTGACCTTCATCTGCCTCTGCAGCCTGTTGATAAGAGCTTGCTTCCTGAGTAAACAAATCAATACTTCGTTGCTTAGGTTCTGGCTTTTGTGCTTCCAGAGCTGCATGCATAAGAGCAGTCCCTGCATTATTAAGGTACCATGCTTTATTATTCCGACCTGCAGTTTTTGTCTCTACGGCCTGTTTAAACATATCTGCTGACTGAGTAAACCTGTAAATACTTTGGTAACTAGGATTTGGCTTTTGTCTTTCCTGAGCTTCATTCATAAGAGCAGCCCCTGCATTATTAAGGTATGTTGCTTTAATATTCTGACCCAAAGCTTCTGCATGTGCAGCCCGTTGATAATTACTTGATGACTGAGTAAACAAATCAATAATTTGTTGATTAAATTCTGGCTTTTGTGCTTCCAGAGCTGCATTACCAAGAGTATCCCCTGCCTTTTGAAGATATGTTGCTTTTTTATTCGAACCTTCAGCTTCTGCCTCTACAGCCAGTTGATAAAAGGTTGCTGACTGATTAAACCAATCAATAATTTGTTGCTTAGGTTCTGGCTTTTGTACTTCCTGAGCTGCATTACTAAGAGCATTCCCTGCCTTTTGGAGATATGTTGCTTTATTATTCTGACCCGCAGCTTTTGCCTCTGTAGCCTGTTGATAAAATCCTGTAGACTGATGAGTGATCGCATTAAATGATTCCGATACAGGATCGACTTCCCTCCAAATTTCCTCTTCTAGATTATCTATTTCAACAGGCTCCTCTGGCATCCAGTTAGTTATTAATCCACTTTCTCCTGCAGATCGATTGTCTTCTGCCAAGCCAATATCCGTAAATCGATATCGTGTTGCGTCTCCCTCTTGCGTAACAGGAGTTACTGTATGTCCTTCAAATAGCCTCTGAGTTTGATAGTTATTATTTAAAGGATTGGAAGAACTATCATTTCTCACAGGAT
>WBXG01000019.1 GCA_008932965.1 Verrucomicrobiota bacterium | reverse complement strand
GTAACAGACGCAGATCTCCGAGAGGTTTTTGCACCCTTTGGCACCGTCACTGACTCATTTGTCCTGATGGACAAAACAACCCGTCGCTCTCGTGGCTTCGGATTTGTGACGATGGGTAACCAGGCAGAAGGTGAAGCAGCAATTGCTGGACTTAATGGTCAAGAAGTCAATGGTCGTCGTCTGACCATCAACGAAGCACGTCCAATGGAAGAGCGTGCTCCTCGTGGTGATGGAGGCGGCTACGGTGGTGGTTATGGTGGTGGTGGAGGACGTTCTGATGATCGTCGTAAACCTCGCCGTGATTTTCGCTAGGCTTAGATTAGCGATTATCTCTGCTAAATTTTATTAGTAGAGTTCAAATTCTAATTAGCTCGGATTAGCAATAATCCGGGCTAATTTTTTTATATTTGGGCTAACCCGGATATTGCATTCAGATCACCTACGTAAGCAGGGAAGTCAGATGGATGCTGCGTTAGACTCACATTTTGATTTGGGCAGTATGTACACATACAGCCCTGCATCAAAATGCTCGTCTGCCTTACCCCATCAGTCTTCTTAGCCTCCTCGTCGCGATCAGTATGAAATATCCGGGCTAACTATTTAAAATGCTCTAAACAATCGATGTTGCTTCGAGTATTCCTGCAGCTTTGTGCAAGGTCTCTTTCCATTCTTCATGAGGGATCGAATCGCTGGTAATACCTGCGCCGACATGAAATTCTGCACATGCGTTATGAATGACTAATGTTCTAATGGCGATACTAAACTGACTCGATCCATCAAAACCAAAATAGCCAATAGCTCCGGTAAAAAGACCACGTGGCACCGGTTCTAGTCGGTCAATAATTTCTAGGGCCTTTTTTTTTGGAACTCCTGAAATAGAACCTCCGGGAAAGCAGGCAGCAACAGCTTCTACATGAGAAATAGATTTACGAAGCTTTCCTTGAACTCTTGAAACAAGATGATAGAGATGAGGATAAGATTTGAGTTCAAGAAGTTCAGGAGTGGTAACACTTCCATATTCACAGATTTGACTGAGATCATTGCGCTCTAGATCCGTAATCATGATGAGCTCTGCTTTTTCCTTGGGAGAGTGTTGAAGCTCCCATCGCTGCTGTGCATCTTCTACTTGAGACCTTCCTCGAGGACGGGTTCCTTTAATTGGGTAGGTATTGATCTTATCCCCCTCTATCCTCAGGAAACATTCTGGAGAAGTGGATAAGATCGTTTCTTGGCCTAGTTGAAGATAGGCTGCAAAAGGTGCAGGGCTTTTCTTGCGTAGTGCTAAGTAGTATGGCCACGGATCTTGATTAAAAGCTGCTTGGAAGCGATGTGCGAGGCAAACTTGATAAATATTACCAGCAGCAATCTCCTTCTGGGCTAGAAGTACTTTTTGACAATACTCGTCGGCACTAAGATGAGAGCGAAAAGAGAGAGGGGTGATTTCAGTAAACCTTGGTTGTTGCAACTCCATTTCAGGAAGAGAGGTGGACCAGTACGAGGCTGTTGGCGTTGCTACATGGCGATATACTTGTTCATAAAATCCAAAACAAAAGGAACCATCATAACGAAAGTAACCTATGGCAGCTCCAGATGCTGATTCACAAGTGGAGTGGTCACCCCTGAGTTGTTGGTGTGGAGTGCATGTGCTCCTCGCTCTAGAATGAGAATGCTTAAACACTTCCTCCTGTACTCTATGGCTTCTAGTCTGCGCTCTTTTTTGAAGTTCTTCGTTTAATAAAGACCAATCATGAGGTCCTCCTTCGAGAATGAGATCGGGCTCTGCAGCTAGAAGAGAAAGTCCCTCTTCTTGGGGTGAACGAGATATCTGGGGAAGTAAAGAATCAAGCCAGACAAAATCTTTTTTGAGGCGTAGTGATTCTGCGAGCTGTAGCGGAGAAGTAGATTTACCCAATTTACTTAAAAATGATTGAGGTAAGAAAGTGCAAATACTAGTTCATTACTAACGCCTAGTACGATCTGGTGCGGCCGCAGGGATTCGAACCCCGAACCTTCTGATCCGTAGTCAGATGCTCTATCCAATTGAGCTACGGCCGCAATGAGGTCCTATAGGTAAGTGCAAAAAGGTGCGTTGGTCAAATGCAAAGAGGAAAATTCTTTTTTGCAACAAGGTAATGATCACTTACCCTGATATTTCATACCAATCACTTACGGAGGCTGCGGGTTAACCGCACGGGAGAATGAAACAGTACTCTTAGATGATAAGCAGGAATAGCGCTATTCAATGAGATTCTTATTGTGCCATTAAGGGCGAGGGGAGCCCTGTGATTAAATCTCCAGCTAGCACGTTATGATCTCTAAACCAGTGACGCGTTACTTCTAAGACATAAACTATATTTGAAGACCGACTGGAAATCAAATGTTCACTGAACGGTTCTAGATCATGAAACTCCATAATGCGACCTTTGCTGTTAATGTAGGCCACACTTAAAGCTAGAGAAGTTTCTTTCATCCAAAAAGAAACTTGTTTTGCTCTTGGAAATACAAAAAGCATTCCTTTATTTGGGTCTAGAGAGTTCCGATTCATAAGGCCTTTCTCACGCGAAGCCTCATCTGTAGCTAGCTCAACATCAAGGTCGATTCCTCCAATGGAGAGTGAGGTGTGGGGAAGTGATCCTTGATGTGGTAGAGGTGTATCAATAGTCGATGATCCTGAGGCTAACGGAGCACCTATATTTGCAAAGTAGACTAAGAAAAAAAGGAGAAACATGAATTAGCCTCAAAAATGAATGAGCTCGCAGATTGCTGGCATTTTCTCTTCAACGTAAAATTTCAATGTAATACACTATAGTCTTGCTCTACTAGAATGTATGGTAGTGAAGCACTAACGCAATGCATCCATAGGAATGTTTTCTAGCGGTATAGTGCTCAATTTAGTGAATCCACTAAAAGGAAAGTCGAGACTAATAATAGCAAAGGTCATAATACCGATTAACATGGCAAGCAAAACAACCATAGCTCCATGAGTCTTTCCTGGTGAAGAGATCATTAAAAGACTTACTAATACTAAGGTCGTGCCTGCTAATAAAAAAAGAATCCAAAGCAGAGGCAATAATCCTGTGCAGGAATCTTCAATACGTAGCTCACGATATTTTCTCAGCTTTGTTAAATTATCGATGCTCTGTTTAAAATAAATAGATTCCTTTGCTGAGTTAATCGGGTAGAGAAGATAGAGTTTGGAAAGTTTGGCGATAATAGCATCTGCTAAAAGAGTATCTCTACCCTGTTGAACAATTTTCCACTCATAAGTAATAATGGCTTCTCGATAGTTTTTGCAAAGGGTTTGAACTTGCTTGGTATACTCCGGACCTAAAGCCTCTGCATCGAAATAGAGGCTTCGTAAAGCATTGCTCTCTTCATGTAAGTTCAGTGATGTGTCTTCATATTGATGCCATACGGTTGCAACAATAAATGCTCCCAAAATACCAAAGATAGTAGCCACAGGCCCAAGAATAGCATGAGCAATATCGTGATGGGGATTTCTTTTATGAGGCTCAATGAGCTTTCTCGCTATGTAAATACCTATTAGGGCAAAAAATACTGGTGCAATAAGACAAATCCAAAAAAGACCTGGTAGTGTCGCTACGTAATGTTCAACATTCATAGCGGTTATTCATAATATAATAGATCATTTTAGAAAACGTTTCTTTTTAAAATGAGATATTAATAATTTTAAATCTTGTAAGTTTTATGCCCTCGGAGCCTGTTTTGAAAAAAGTATTCTCATGGAGTCTCCTGCTCTTCTTTCTGATTGCTACGATTTCATTACTCTGGTCGATACAGCGTTCTTTCTTAGAAATCATAATTAACTCGAATGAAGGATGGAATGCTTTTTTTGATGATGCAGCTCTCGGAAAGATGCAGCTCTATCCTTCCCCGAATCAACTCATCACCAATAACTATCCTCCGCTCTCTTTTTATATCGTGGGATCCTTGGGAAAGATGCTTGGAGATACTATCCTAGCGGGCCGGCTTCTTTCCTTACTGGCCATAGGAGTCATCTCTTTTTTTATTGCTCAAATTATAAAACAGCTCTCCCTGACCTCTGGAAAATTAGCAGACTCTTTTCAGGGGAGTCTTATTGGGGTTACCTATTTTATTGGAACACTCACTATTTTTTTTAAATGGTATGTAGGTGCTAATGATCCACAGCTTTTAGCTCAAGCAATCATGATTATCGGTTTTTTTCTTTTCATTAAGGCGATGGAACAAGATCGGAATTATTGGATAGCTATATTTGTGATGGTGATTGCCGGATTTTTTAAACATAACATTATTACAATGCCGCTAACCATCATGCTTTGGTTAGTCATACAAAAAAAATGGAAAGTTTTTTTCTTTTGTTCCTTCTTTGCACTTTCCCTGATTCTCTTAGGTTTTGCGATTTGTCTAAGTGTTTATGGATTTAATTTTTATTATAATTTTACGACTCCACGCACCTGGCTCCTTTTTAAAGTGATTCATGCTTTTTCTGATCTGGGGGCTCTTTCTGTAGGACTACTATTTTGGTTTGCAGCAAGTTGGAAGTTTCGAAAAGAATCCTCCATTTGTCTGGTGACTCTGATGATTTTTATTGGACTAATCGTTGGCTTTATACAGCGTCTTGGAAACGGGGTTTTCGTCAATGCCCAGTTTGATCTAGTGATTGCCCTTTCGATTGGATTAGGGGTTATCTTCACTCTTCTTATTCGAGAAAATAGTTATCTATTAGCACTTGGCGGAGTTGGAGCTTTCGTTCTCTTTTTTTTCTTAGAGCCAAGTTTTCTCGATATTTTTTCTCCCTCTTATCACAAGAGGCTTGCCGAATCAGAGCAAATCATGAAAGAGCACATAGAAATGGTGAGGGCCCTGCCTGGTGATGTCTTTTGTGAATCGTATGTGGCCTATCGAGCAGGGAAGCCTTTTGCTGCTGATGCCTTAAACGTTGAAGAGCGAATGAGGATTGGAAGGCTTCCCAAAGATACCATGACTAGACGCTTTATGCAGCATCAGCTCCGGGAAGTCCGTTATATCTGGGATGTGGGAATTGAATAGTCTCTTTTTAATTTGACTATGCAGGTAAAGGGCATCAGTAATTTTTTTTAACACTGATGTCCTCCCATTGAGATCACTCTATCAAAAGAGTATTGATAAACTTTATTGCAGGTCTGATTTTTCTGGAGAAACAACAATATTGAAATCTATTGATTGGGATTGATTTCCAGATCTGTCGGTCTGAATGAAACGAATGCTAGTTGCGCCTACAGAAACAGGACTCAAGAGCCAGACATAAGTTGTCGGAGCACCCATTAAAGGTTTGGTTTCAGGAGAGTTTTTAATCACTCCATCATTAGATGTCTTGAGGGAGATCACTTCACCTTGAGAAAAATTAGAAAAATGCCAGCTGTTTCCAATGCTTCCATTATTCTCAAGTTCAACCTCTATAGTATCTTCAAGCGCTATTTCTAGGGAGGAGTTATGAGAGTTATTTGCATCATTTAGAGTGAGTCTGATCACTCGTTGATTGCTAATTTCGATAGCATGAACTTTGGAGGGTGCTAGGGTGATGATTCCAGAAACAAGTAGAAGGACTAAGAAGAGAAGGGATTTCATGAGGTGTTGAGGGGTTCAGGTTGGTTGATTCAATACAAGAGTTAAGAAATTAATTTCTATAAAATGAAGTTATTAGTTGCATTCAGACTCTGTTATTACAATAAAAAATCATGTTGTTTTAACTCCGATATTTCATCCCGATCTAATACGGAAGCGTGGAAGTCAGATGGATGCTGCGTTAGACTCCCATTTTGACTTGGGCGGCAGGGACTCATACTGCCCGAGGAGCAATTCGAGACTGACGCAGTATCCATCAGGTGTTCGCAAGCCGCAGCAGAATCGGTATGAAATATGCGGGTCAGCCTTCGCTGCTACCTCATGACACTTCAGTATAAAATATCCGGGTAACCCAAATATAAACTTTTTATTTTCTTATCTGTTGCACCTCTCTTCACTCTGAAGGAATCGATTGCAGTATTTTTCCCCAAGAATATTTAAAACTTTCTCTTTTTGACCTAAAAAAGATTGATTCTTGGTAACGCGCGATTAGACTCAGCGCTCGCATTTTTTTAAAAAAAGAGCTATTCTTTTCATTTGGTAGTTCTTTTTTTAGTCTCCCTCTTTTGAAATAAGTTAATGTCGAATTTTTTTCCACGCTGGTCCAATTTATTGCCGTTCAAATTGATCGTCTGCTTGACGCTCATCGGTGCTGGGCTAGTCGGCGGAATCTGGTATTATTTCACCCCAAAGTACACTCGTGTTGGTTATCAGCCAGACCAGCCGGTTCCTTTTTCTCATGCGATTCATGTCCAGCAGCTCGGAATGGATTGTCGATACTGTCATAGCTTTGTGGAGGTGGCGAGCCATTCTAATATTCCTAACACGCAAACCTGCATTAATTGCCATGGTCAAGGGAAAATCAAGTGGGAAAGCCCCCGATTAGCCCCGGTACAAGAGAGTTGGAAAACGGGTTTACCAATTCCATGGGTTCGCATTCATAAGGTTCCTGACTATGCCTATTTCAATCATGCTGTCCATGTGAACCGTGGTGTGAGTTGCTACAGCTGCCATGGAGCTATTAATGAAATGTCTGTGGTCTATGAGGCCAAGCCCCTGAGTATGGCCTGGTGTTTGGAATGCCATCGTGCTCCAGAAAATTTTCTTCGACCACCAAGCGAAATTTATAATATGGAGTGGCATCCTAAGTCTATTGACGCACAACTTGAGATGGGAATGAAATTCAAACAGGAGTGGAATGTGAATCCACCCGTTACTTGTGGAGGATGCCACCGATGAACCCTTTATTATACTCTACAAATGCAGTGATAATCTGTGCTGCTCCAGTTCCCTCACGATTGCGTACTATCACTAGAACTGAGTTATTTTACCTCTGCACTTCTCGCTCTTCATCCCTTTTAGAGAGTCTCAACAGCGGTTCTTAAATTGCAACGCCTGATCATTCTTACTAAAATTGTACTCTTGTTTTTAAAGTGAAACGTATTTTTCAACATCCAGCACGCGACGTTCAGCCGACTCTTTGGAGGAATTCCCAAGAGCGTGAAAATAGTGCTATTTTTAACGAATCGTTACAACGTGAGTTTCCAGCTGGTGCTGATCGTGCTGGAGAGAAACATGAAACACAAGGGCTCTCGCGTCGTGACTTTCTTCGATTAACGGGGGCTTCTGCTGCTTTAGCCGGTATTGGTCTTTCAGCATGCCGGCGTCCTGAGGCTTATTTGGTACCATTTACCCGCTCTGCAGAATGGACAATTCCTGGAAAATTTCTTTACTATGCAACCACGATGCCTGCTCCAGCAGGTGCTATTCCACTCATTGTAACGACTTCTGATGGGCGTCCGACGAAAATAGAAGGGAATCCACTCCACCCCATGAGTAATGGCTCTACCGATGCCTTTGCCCAGGCTTCGCTGTTAGACCTCTATAATCCCTATCGCTCCAAAGCCATTACCTTGGATGGAAAAGAGGCAACCTCCTCAAAGCTTGATTCATATCTTGCCCATCTTCGTGAAGGAGCCTTGAGCAATGGAGGTGAAGGAATGGCTATAGTGGTCGAGCGTATAGGATCTCCAACGCGTGATCGTTTGCGTGATGCTTTATTAAAAGAATTTCCAAAAATAACATGGGTTGAGTATGAACCCCTATCTACTCACTTTTTCGAACAGGCGTGCGATACTGCTTTAGGAGAAGGGGTACGGCCGATCTACCACTTTAAGAAAGCAGATGTTATTGTTGCTCTGGATGCTGATTTTTTAAATCCTTCTGTAGCTGGTTTTGGATTAGCCAATGGATTCTATGCCCGGCGCAATCCCGACCAGCAGATGAATCGTCTCTATGCTGTAGAAAATCATTACAGCCTTACGGGTGGCTTAGCTGATCATCGTTTCAGGCTTCAAGCCCGTCAATTGGGGGCTTTCACAGCAGCAATGTCTCTTCTTGTTGGCACCAAGACCAACAATGCCTCCCTAAAATTACTAGCCACCACCTGGATTCATAATAATCCCACGATCGAACTCTCCAGCGAATCTCAAAAATGGGTCTCAGCAGTTGTGGAGGATTTGCTGGCAAATCAAGGGAAGAGCCTTGTTCTTGCTGGGGGAGAGCAGTCTATCGGCATTCAATTAATGGTGCTTGGAATGAATGCTGCCTTAGGAAATTTTGGAACGACCCTTGAAGTGGCAGCAACTGGAATAAAACCAACGTCTTCTTTAAAGGATCTTGCAGAGGCTATTGAAGCAGGTTCTATTAAGAAGCTTCTTTTGTTTCAGGTAAATCCAGTTTATACTGCATCCTCAGAAAAGAACTGGACCGATCTCATCGCATCAGTTCCTGAAACGCTTCATCTTTCGTTATGTGAAGAAGAGACATCCAAAGTTTCTCGGTGGCATGTGCCTGCAGCACATTACCTCGAGGCATGGGGTGACGTGAGAAGTCTTGATGGAACGCTGTGTGCAGTCCAGCCAATGATTTTACCACTCTGGAATGGTTATTCTGAATTAGAAATCCTCCATGCCCTGCTCGGTGAGCCGCGAGCTGAGGGGCCTGCGCTGATCCGTGAAACTTTTAATTCCTTTTCTCAGGATCATTCTGATGGCACTTGGAACAACTATCTGCATCAAGGTTTCTTGTCAGATAGCGCATGGCCTGTGAGTCAACCCTCCTGGAATGATCCTGCAGTACAAAGGCTGATTGCTACATTAAAGCCTCAACAGCCATTTTCAAAAGATGATTTTGAATGTGTCTTTCTCCCAAGCTCCAGCGTTTATGATGGTCGTTATAGTGGCAACGCGTGGTTGCAGGAGACACCTGACTTTGTCACCAAGTTGACATGGGATAATGCCTTACTTATGAGTCCTGCAGATGCGAAGCGCCTTCATCTTAGCGACGGCGATTTTGTGCGTCTCAGTGATGGACAACACTCTATCGATATTGCCATCTTAACACTCCCTGGTCATGCTAATGGCTCGGTGAGTGCTTCTCTAGGCTATGGACGTAAAAATATTTCTCATATTGTCAGTAACGTCGGCTTTAATGTTTATCCTTTGCGTACTGCCGCTTCGCCTCGCTACACCAGCTCTGTTTCCATCAAACCATTAACTGGTAAAAAATATGTTTTTGCACAAACACAAGAACATCACAACATGGAAGGTCGTGATCTTGTACGTGAAGGAACTATAGAACGCTACCAAGAGGATCCTAAGTTTGCACAGACCATGGGAATGGATGGTCACATTCCTCCTAATATTGGTCTCTACACCCGTCCTCCTTTTACTGCTCAGGAGCAGTGGGGAATGTCTGTGGATCTCAATACTTGTATTGGTTGCAATGCTTGTTTGCTTGCATGCCAATCTGAAAATAATGTCCCGGTAGTTGGTAAAGACCAAGTGCGTCGGGGCCGTGATATGGCTTGGATTCGAATTGATCGTTGGTTTGCAAGTCCCGATGGTTCGGATAAAAATCCAGAGATGTTGCCGCAGGCAATCATGTGTCAGCATTGTGACAATGCTCCTTGTGAGACAGTCTGCCCTGTTAATGCGACTGTTCATAGCGAAGATGGGCTTAACCTCATGGCTTATAATCGTTGTATCGGGACTCGTTACTGTGCCAATAACTGTCCATGGAAAGTACGCCGTTTTAATTTCTTTGATTATAATTTACGCCCACTTGATCAGCTTTACTATGGCCCACTTGCCCCTAAGGGAATGGCCGATAGCCTGAAGATGTCAAAAAATCCTAATGTCACAGTCCGTATGCGAGGGGTAATGGAAAAATGTACTTTCTGCTTGCAGCGTATTGAAGAGGCAAAGATTGGACGCTTGGTTCAAGCTGGGGCTAGTGATTCTCATAAAACTCCAATCGCTCCTTTTAAAACGGCCTGTCAACAAGCATGCCCTTCAGAGTCAATTGTCTTTGGAAATATTGCTGATGCAAAGAGTACTGTTTCTCAACGCAAAGAAAGCCCTCGTGATTATACAATGCTAAAATATCTCAATGCACGTCCTCGTGTGACTTATTTGGCTCGTATCAAAAACCCCAATGCATCAATGCCAGATGCAGATAAAGTCGGTTTAGCCAATGGCACTGTACATCATGAAGCTGCTGGGGAACATGCCGATGTAGGACCTACCCATTTTGATCAACACGGGGTGGTTTCTCCACAAGCCTCCACTTCAGTAGTTAGTCCTCAGATCATGGAAAATTCCAAGTGATTTCTACCATGAAAAGAAAATATAAATTTTTTTTAGTAAAGATAGCTCTTACCTGTAATGGATAATAATCAACTTTTTTGATGGACCAACACACTGAACATAACTCGCAAGAGTCACCTGACCAACCACACCTGTTAGCACAGAGAGATGGTATCAAGCGCCCCCCCCTCGTGCTCAACAAGCGCACCATGGGCTGGATTAGCAGTTATGTTAGCACCATTGTAGAATCCAAAACACCTCTCTGGTGGTATATCTCCATTGCCATTACTTCGCCCATTGCGTTACTCACCCCACTCCTTATCTGCTATCTTGTCTCCACAGGTGTTGGTGTTTGGGGAAACAATAGCCCGGTAGCTTGGGCCTGGGATATTACCAATTTTGTTTTCTGGATCGGTATCGGTCATGCAGGAACATTAATTTCAGCAATTCTTTTTTTGACACGCCAAAAGTGGCGTACTTCCATCAACCGTGCTGCTGAAGCAATGACCCTCTTTGCAGTTGTTTGTGCCGGAATCTATCCTCTTTTCCACGTCGGTCGTGTTTGGAAAGTCTATTTTTTAGCACCAGTCCCTAATTCCAATGCAATTTGGCAAAATTTTAGAAGCCCTCTTCTTTGGGATGTCTTTGCCGTCTCTACCTATTTTACCGTTTCCATTCTCTTTTGGTATACTGGGCTCATTCCTGACCTAGCAACGATTCGGGATCGTTGTACTACGAAGATAAAAAAATTCTTTTATGGAATTCTCGCTCTTGGTTGGAGAGGAGGAAACCGTCAATGGCGTCATTACGAAATGGCCTATCTTCTTCTTGCAGGTCTCTCGACTCCTCTGGTGCTCTCGGTGCATAGTGTCGTCTCCTTTGACTTTGCAACCTCAGTCATTCCTGGCTGGCATGCCACTATTTTTCCTCCTTATTTTGTAGCGGGAGCGATTTTCGGTGGTTTTGCAATGGTTCTTACCATCATGCTTCCTGCACGGGCCATTTATCCTCAATTGCACGATATGATCACTCCGATGCATATTGATAAAATGTGCAAAGTTATTTTACTCACAGGATCCATTGTCGGTTACGCCTACCTCATGGAGCTCTTTATGGCCTGGTATGGAGCTAATCCTTATGAACGTGCTGCCTTTTGGTATCGTGCTTTTGGACCCTATTGGTGGGCCTACTGGAGCATGATGTTTTGTAATGTGATTTCACCGCAAGTCTTTTGGTTTCCATGGTGTCGTAAAAATATTTTCGTCGTTTTTATCATCTGTATGTTTGTGAATGCTGGAATGTGGTTCGAGCGCTTTGTGATTATCGCAACAACACTAGCTCGAGATTTTCTTCCCTCCTCATGGGGAATGTTTCACCCAACATGGGTTGATATCTTTACATTCATTGGAACCTTTGGAATTTTCACAACACTCTTTCTTCTCTTTGTTCGCTTTTTGCCGATGATTTGTATGTTTGAAGTCAAGGCCGTCCTTCCGGAAGCCAATCCTCACTATGGAGAAGATCACTAAAGTTACGATGAATACGAGTGCCCCTACCATTACTACTGCTGGTCCTGCAACTGCACCCCTCTTTGGACTTGGTATAGAGTTTGAAAGCGCCCGGGATCTTTATCATGCGGCAGAAAAAGTGCGTGATGCTGGTTATAAAAAATGGGATACCTATTCTCCTTTTCCCATTCATGGGATGGATGAAGCCATGGGACTTCAAAAGTCGTGGCTGAGTGCTTTAGTTTTTATTGGGGGATTAACAGGATTTACGTTGGCTCTTGCACTGGAATTTGGAACCTCCTCCTTTCTCTATCCACTCGTCGTTGCTGGAAAACCGACCAATCTATTCACCATACCTGCTTTCTTTCCCATTATGTTTGAGCTCACTATTTTGTTTGCTGCATTGACTGCAACTTTTGGAATGCTTGCACTCAATGGGTTGCCACGATGGAATCATCCTAATTTCAATTGGGATCGCTTCAATAAAGTAACAGAAGATAAATTTTTCATTGCAATTGAGTCCAGTGATCAGAAATTTTCATTTGAAGCAACAAGCGCTTTTTTAAACTCACTGGGAGGAAATCATCTCACTGCCATTCATGAGGATTCCGGGAACGAGTGAAAGCAAAACTCCAACCTTGATAAAATACGATGATGCAACTTTTTGAAAAAACAAAATATCTAACTCCTAGCGCAATGGATTGTTTAGGAGAGTTATCACTAAAAAATTCACTTATCTATTATCCGTTAGCTCTTACCCGTTACTTTATTTAGCCATGCTCCGCTATTTTTTTATTGGATTTACCCTTCTCGTAGTATTACTGGTTTCAATTACCGGTTTGCGTGGTTGGAAGTCAAAGCGACCTCCTATAGAGTTGTTTCCCGATATGGTGCGTCAAGCAAAGTATAAGGCACAGTCAGAAAGTGATTTTTATTCAGATGATCGTTCTGCACGTCACCATGTGAAAGGAACAGTTCCTGTTGGGTATGCACCACCTCAAGGAAATGTTTCTTCCTCGCAAGATGCGATGGGGGATCTTGGTCCGTATCAGAATATTCAGTTTTCTGCTTCTCCTGACTATGTCGCTACTGGTCGTATGGGCAATCAATGGGGGAGTGGAATTCCATTTGAAGTAACTGCTGCTGTTATGAAGCGTGGGCAAGAACGCTATAATATTAACTGTGCTGTATGTCATGGTGCTAGTGGTATGGGAAATGGGATTACTTCTAAATATGGCCTCAACGGTATTGCTAATCAGCAACAGCAGCGGATTCGTGATATGGCCGATGGAGAAATTTTTAATACCATTACCTGGGGAAAAAATTCAATGATGGGTTATGGCTCTACGATTCAAGTACCAGATCGCTGGGCTATTATTTGTTACTTAAGAGCATTGCAACTTTCTCAGCACGCCACCATCAAGGATCTTCCACAAGATGTAGCTGCACAAAAACAATTCTCTCTTGACTCCTTTCCATTACCAGCTCAATCCAAGTAATGCGGAGGATGAAAAAAAACAAAGTTCTAATAAGGCTGATCTATTTTTAAAAATACCCATTAATACAATTTTTTCCTGATGAATTCACACTCTGATAATAACGACAAACGGCCTATAACGCACGATGGCCCTGCGTCCAAGTCCCAAGAAAGCACGGCACACAGTGGGGTGCCCCTGAGTAATTGTTTTTTTGATTATAAACATGTTGGAGGACGATTTTTTGGATTAGTTTCCATCTCTATTATCTCCCTTTTAGGGTGCATCGCTCTTGGAATGAACAATCCTAAGCAATTTGCTTTCTCGTGGCTTTTCGCCTTTACCTTTTTTTTAACAATTTGTATCGGGAGTCTTTTTTGGATTTTAGTGCACCATGGAATTGACGTGGAGTGGAGTGTTGGGGTACGTCGTCAAATGGAAAACGTAGCAACCCTTTTTCCTGTGCTTTCTCTTTTTTTTATCCCTTTGATTTTTGTTGCTCCCTTACTCTGGAAGTGGATGGTGATTCCTCATGGAAGTAGTCATGCTTTACTAGAAAAAGCGGCTTATCTCAATCTTCCATTTTTTTGGATGAGAGCAGCCTTTTACTTTCTGTTTTTTAGTCTCGCCTCTCTTTGGCTGCGCAAGCTCTCTGTAGCTCAAGATAACGATGGGGATCCTAAATATACCGTGATGGCTCGTGAAATCACCTTTGCAAGCCTTCCTTTCTTCGGGGTCTGTTTAACATTTGCTGCTGTCGATTGGCTCATGGGTCTTGATTTCAAATGGGTCTCAACAATGTGGGGAGTCTACATTTTTGCAGGATCAGCATTAAGCTCTCTTTGTGTGATTCTTCTTATTATAACAGCACTTCGCTCTGTCGGTTATTTAGAGGGGATTGTTTCCGAACGTCACTATGCATTAATAGGTCAACTCATGACTGCCTTTACTGTCTTTTGGGCTTATATCGGCTTTGACCAGTATATGCTTATTTGGTATGCCAACATTCCTGAAGAGACTACCTATTTTTTACGTCGCAATACCGAGAGTTGGTGCATTCTTAATATCATTCTTGTTTTGGGGCACTTTTTAGTTCCATTCATCTTGCTACTCTTTCGTAATCCTAAAAAACGTCCTGCCTATCTTTGTGGTATCGCTTGCTGGATTTTACTCATGCACCTTCTAGACATCTATATTGTCGTTCTTCCCATGATACACCCTGCAGGGTTTCATCCCAGCTTCCTTGATCTTCTTTCCTTGATTGCTATAGGAACAGCCCTTGCTGCCGTTTTCTTAAAACGTCTTGGAGATGTTCCTCTGTGGCCATTACGCGATCCGCGTCTCAAAGATTCTATTCATATTGTTGTATGAACCTGAAACCTAACAGTGTTGATAGTTCAATCGAGTTTTCTCAAACTGTCATTATTTAAAAATCCACCCATCTGATGAAGCAACGTACTGATCATATCCATCAAGACTCCTTAGCCGAGGATAGCTCACTATCTTCTCGTGCCTCAGGCCCTTTTCCATGGGGTCGTTTATGGATGGCTGCTTGCTTACTCATCCTATTTGTAGCAGCCATCATTGTAATGATGCGATGGAATCCCGAGCCCATGACCGATGATGAAGAGAGGGCTCTACTAAGGGTAAAAAATCTAGCTGCCTTAAACAAAGCAAATGAGGAGCTTTTAAATACCTATGGTTGGGCAGATCAGAATCAAGGAGTCGTCCATATTCCTTTAGAGCGAGCTATGGAGATGGAAATAAAGAGGCTCAACGATACCGCTCGTAGACCTCATGCAACATATCCGATAGCTCCCATTGATCTTGTTCCGGTTGCTGCAGGAATGCCAACACCGACACCAGTGCCACCTCCAAAAAACAATTCCTAGGGATCAAAAAATAACAAAAAATACAACTCATTATAAAATTCCTCTCCTTTTTTAACGAATCTTTTTTATCTCTGTGAGTTTTTTTCATGAATAACGCAACAACACTTTCAAAAATAGAGCCTGCCTCCTATCTCAGCGAGCCATTACCATTGGACGCTTCAAAGAGGCTTGAAATTGATCGCTCCCTGAGTGTCCCGATACTCTTTTTGATGAGATCCTCTTTTTTTAGCTTTAGCTTAGCATTGTTCCTAATATCGATCTGTGCTGTTAAACTCGTCTTTCCTTCTTTTCTCGATGGAATCAGCTTCCTAACCTACGGGCGTCTTTTTCCGGTTGCCTATGATCTCTTTATCTATGGATGGGCGATTCCGCTTGGTTTTGCTCTTATCCTTTGGCTAATGGCTCGACTTAGTGCCACTCCTCTTTCTCACATAAGAATACTCACTGCAGCAGCACATCTCTGGAATAGTGCCCTCTTCCTAGGTTCCTTAGCAGTACTTGCTGGATATGGAACATCAGTGATTTTTTTAGAATATCCTAATTGGGCTTCGTTCTTACTCTTCGTCTCTTTTCTATTGATGGGCCTTTGGGTACTCCTCTTGACTCAGGAGAGAAAAGAGCGAGCTCTCTATGTTTCCGAGTGGTACTTACTCACCGCTCTCTGCTCTTTTCCATGGATTTATGGAACAGCTAATCTGATGTTGACTTGGGGAAAAATTCAAGGCTCCGCTCAAGGGCCCATTCAATGCTGGTATGCAGGCTCTCTCATGCAGTTTTGGTTGACTCCAATAGCTCTTGGAACGATCTACTACCTCATTCCTAAAATTACTGGTGTTAAAATTTACAGTTATTATTTGGCTCTCTTTGGATTTTTTTCGTTACTTCTCTTTTCTGGATGGAATGGCTTAAGCTCTCTTATTGGGGGGGCTATTCCTGCATGGATGATGAGTGCTGGAGTCGTTACTAACATCATGCTCGTGCTACCAATGATTGCTGTCGTCATTAATTTTTATTGGATGTTTCAAGAATCAGAAAAGTTGATTCTTCATCAAAGCCCGGCACTTCGTTTTGTTGCAGCAGGAATCATTTCATATGTGATCGCAACTGTGCTCTCCTTAGTAAGTAGTTTTCCTTGTTTCAATGCCATTTTGAATTTTACAGATTATTTAAGCGGGACCTTCCTACTCTTCTTCTTGGGATTTTTTGGAATGACACTTTTCGGAGGGCTTTATTATTTTATTCCTAGGTTGACAGGGATTTCTTGGTCCTCAAGCAAGCTGATTCAGTTCCATTTTTGGCTATCCGTTGTTGGAATAAGCCTCATGGTTTCTTCTATGGTTCTTGGTGGAATGATTGAAGGAGTTGCATTCAATGACCCCGTCATTACTTTTACTAACATTCTCTCCTACACATTACCTTGGAATGTTCTTGTTACGCTTTCCTGGTTCCTCCTCCTTCTTGGCTTCTTCTGTTTCATGCGTCTTCTTGTGACTATGCGTTGGGAGATGATCGAAGAAAAATTGCCCATGCCTCGCTAGATTATTTTTCATCTTATGAATCGATTAAGATCTCTATTTTTAATTATTATACTTCTCTTTTTTTCCAGCTGGCTCGGAGTTGTCGTCTACTCTTATCTGGAATTAGGACATTTCAAATCGGTTGCCGGTAGTGATGGTATCCTACCTCCCTATTATAGTGGGCAAGCCATTTTAGGAGCTCGTGTTTATGCAGCTAGTGGATGCATGACCTGTCATACTCAGCAAATTCGTCAGTTAGATGTGACGCATTCCGATATTGATCGAAAATGGGGCACGCGTCCCTCAGTAGCACTTGATTATTTACGCGATCAAACTGCATTTCTTGGAAAGAGACGCATGGGCCCTGATTTAAGTAATGTGGGAAGTCGTCTCACCGATCCTATTTGGTACTATCATCATTTGTATGAACCAGATCAAGTCACCCCTGGATCGATCATGCCTTCCTACCGTTACCTTTTTCACATGCAAAAAATCCAAGGAGAGCTCTCTGCACAAGCAATTCCTCTCACTGGTCCACATGCTCCTCCACCAGGGTACGAGGTTGTTCCAACGAAGGATGCCCAGGATTTAGTAGCCTATTTGCTTTCTCTCAAACATGATTATACCTTACCTGAGGTTTCTGCGGAAACTCCCTCGGCTCCTTAATTCATCCCAACGATAGCCCTTCGTGAATCCATTAAATGACCTAAATTCCAGTGATGCCTTGAATCCCGAGAGAGATCTTGTGGAAATCAATCGTCCTCCTCTCTCTGTCAATCCAGAAAAATATGGTGGATTTTTTCGACCTATTCCGCTCTGGTTAATCGCTATTTCGATGGTTCTCTTTTTTTGGGCAGGCCTCTATCTCGCCTACTACAGCGGCGGTTTTAAGTCCAATGTTTATAATGCAGAACTTGTTGCCTGGAGTGGTGGAGGGGGTTCCAGGGCAGCAGCTCCGATTGATCTAAGAGTTGTTGGAAAAAAAGTTTTTGCTCAAAATTGTGTGGTTTGTCATCAAGAAACAGGACTTGGTATTGCCGGACAATACCCTCCACTAGTGGGAAGCGAATGGGCCCTATCCCAAGGATGGCATGGAGATAATCATCTTGTTAAAAACATTCTCTACGGTCTGCAGGGTCCAATTATCGTTAAAAATATGCCCTACAACAATGCTATGGCTCCCTGGAATCAACTTACTGATCAGCAAATTGCGGGGGTATTGACCTATGTTCGCTCTGAATGGGGAAATAATGGATCTCCAATCTCTCCAGAATTTGTTGCTAAAATACGTGCTAGCACCCCTCCACGCACCGAAGCTTGGACTATGTCAGAACTTCAAGCAATTCCTCGAGAGCTTTATTCTGGAGCTGCTACCAACCCAACCCCACCAGCCAAATAAAGATAAAAAACCTTTTTAGGGATTTTTATACTATCGTTTACAATCAAAAAAATGTCATTACCCTCTAAGATTCTCGATCACCTGCACATGACCATCCATCGATGGTGCAATACTAATCTTAGTTCTTCTGCGAACTGTAAACAACAAATAAAAGCTGATCACGGTGATATTAGCTCTAGATCTCCATTTTCTCTATTCTGGAGAGGCTTATTGGCGCTTATGGTCATGCCTATGTCTCTGATGGCTGAATCACGTGTTGGTAACATTTATTGGACTCCTCAAAATGCCACCGTCAATGGTCTTGCAACCGATGGAATTTTGAATTTTATTTTCTGGTTAACTACCTCCGTTTTTGTAGCCGTTCAAGTTGTTTATATTTATTATCTCGTCAAATACCGTCGTCGTCCGGGTGTGAAGGCACACTACAGTCATGGAAATAATAAATTAGAAATTATTTGGACGACGCTACCTACATTGATTTTCCTTGGACTTGCTATTTATGGAAATCGAGTCTGGTACAATATCCATCGTCCCGCACCAGCAGATGCTCTGAATGTAGAAATTGTGGGCTATCAATTTGCTTGGGACATGCGCTATCCTGGAACCAGTGGAGTTCTTGCGCGTTCTGATGTGCGAAAAATAAGCCTCGATAATAAATTTGGAATCGATCCTACTGACCCCCATGCAAAAGAAGATTTCAGTACTACAGAACTTGTGATTCCTGTTGGTAAGCCTGTTCACATTTTTCTGCGATCACGCGATGTGATTCACTCCTTTTATGTTCCAGAGTTTCGTTTATATCAAGATGCCGTCCCTGGAAGAACGATCGCATGGGTTTGGTTTAGGACATTGCGTATGGGGAATTTTCAGCTTGCATGCAGCCAGCTCTGCGGAAAGGGACACTATAATATGAAGGCTCCGATTCGTGTTGTAAGCCAAAAGGAATATGACACCTGGTATGCAGAGAAAGTGAAGAAACCCAATATTGTTATTGGAAATAGTTCTATTATCTCACAATAAGTTTTTAAATTACCTAATTCTAGCTATCATATAAATCATGAATGTTTCTGTTGCCCCTGATATTGACCTAGCCCTTGATCATCCCATTGCCTTAGAAACTCACCATCATTCCGAAAAAAAAGGAATCATGCATTATCTTTGGTCCTATGATCACAAGATGATTGGACTTCAGTATTTGTGGACAGCTTTTTTATTTTTCTTACTAGGTGGAGCCCTAGCTATGGCTGTTCGATACCAGCTTGGTTTTCCAAATCATCCAGTGCCTCTCATTGGTCGTTTTCTTCCATCAACTCTGGCGTCCGATGATGGAACGATTATTCCTGGTGGTTACAACATGCTTGTGACCATGCATGCGACGATCATGGTTTTTTTCGTCGTCATGCCGCTGCTTATTGGTGCATTTGGAAACTATCTAATCCCATTAAAAATTGGGGCTGGAGATATGGCCTTTCCTTTGCTCAATGAAGTGAGTTATTGGCTCTATGTGATTTCTGGTTTTTTTATCCTTGCTGCTTTCTTTGCACCAGGTGGTGCTCCGGGAACAGGTTGGACTGCTTATGCTCCACTAAGTGCCGTTGCAATTTATAATCAAACGCAAGTGGGTCAAAGCCTTTGGGGAATCGCAATTTTCATTAATGGACTTGCCTCCATTGCTGGAGCTACAAACTACATTACGACGATCATTACTATGAGGGCTCCCGGAATGACGATGTTTCGTCTTCCTCTCACAGTTTGGTCTCTTTTAATCACCTCTATTTTATTAATTTTTGCAGTCCCTGTACTCTCCGCAGCTGCAGCAATGCTCTTTTTCGATCTGAATTTTGGAACAAGTTTTTTTAAACCAGCAGGGGGAGGACAGCCCCTACTATGGCAGCATCTTTTCTGGTTCTTTGGACACCCGGAAGTTTATATCATGATATTACCTGCGATGGGTCTGGTTTCTGAAATCATGCCTGTCTTTGCACGTAAGCCTGTTTTTGGCTACAAGGCAATGGTCTATGCAATGGCTTCTATTGGGCTTCTTGGATTTATTGTGTGGGGGCATCATATGTTTGTGAGTGGAATGAATCTTACTTTGAGCGCCACTTTTGCTGTCTCAACAATGGTGATTGCTGTTCCTTCAGGAATCAAAACCTTCAATTGGCTAGGAACCGTTTGGAAAGGATCGATTGAATACACAGTTCCAATGTGTTTTACGTTGGCCTTTGTATCGATGTTTGTGATTGGAGGATTAAGTGGTATTTTTATGGCTTCAACTCCGGTCGATCTTTTTGTGCACCATACCTATTTTATTGTAGCTCACTTTCATTATGTACTCTTTGGTGGAAGTCTTTTCGCAATTTTTTCAGGAATCTATTTTTGGTTTCCAAAAATGTTCAGTCGCATGATGAATCCAACACTTGGAATGATTCATTTTATTGCAACGTTTCTGTTTTTTAACCTCACCTTTTTCCCCATGCACAATCTAGGTCTTGGAGGAATGATGCGTCGTATTGCCGATCCTACGGTCTATGAACATCTTCGCCAGTTGCAGCCGCTCAATGTCATTTGTACGATCGGTGCTTTTGGTCTAGGGCTTTCAACACTCGTCTTTTTTGTGAATCTTTTTTACAGCATCTTCAAAGGTCCTCAAGCTCCCGATAATCCTTGGCTTGCCACAACGCTAGAATGGACTATTTCCTCCCCTCCTGGGCATGGTAATTTTCCAATAACTCCTATTGTTTATAACGGTCCCTACGAATATAGTGTTCCGGGAATGGACAAGGACTATCTTCCTCAAAACGAAAAAGCCCCTACAAATATTCAGCTTGAAATCCACTAGTAGAGGTTTCCTGTAATCATAAAATGCCATGTGCACTGTCACTCGAGAGCCACTTGAAGTGAAGGGTTCCATGAGAGCTTGAAAATAAAAGTTCATTAACATGTTAACACCGTCCTCCCCAGCAGTTACTCGTTTTCACTTTTCTCCGCCTTCTTTTCTACATGTTTTAGCAGTTGCCACCACCTTCCTCACCTTTATCCTTCTCTGCAGTGGCGGCCTTGTGACTTCAAAAGGGGTAGGAATGTCAGTTCCTGATTGGCCGACAACTTATGGATACAATATGTTTCTTTTTCCTCTTTCACGCTGGGTGGGAGGAGTTTTTTATGAACATAGTCACCGGTTATTAGCATCAGGGATTGGTTTGATCACAGTCATCTTGGCAGCGCTCACTTTTTTTTTAGAAAAACGTTCTACTCTCCGTTACGTAGCCGCAGTTCTAGTCTTTGCCGTTATTTTACAAGGAGTCCTTGGGGGACTTCGCGTCACTCTTTATAAGGATGAAATCGGGATCTTTCATGCAATCCTCGCTCAATCCTTCTTTGGTCTTCTTGTAATTTTCTCCGCAATGACAAGTCGTCGTTTTTCTGAAGGGACATGGTTTGGTGACAGTGCTGCAGCTCGTCTCCAATGGCTTGCACTTGCAGGAATCATTTTAATTTATTTTCAATTAATTATTGCTGCTACCATGCGCCATAGCCATCTCGGCCTCTCGATCCCTGATTTTCCCACAGCCTATGGGCACTTGCTTCCTTCACTTTCAAACGAGGCGCTTGCTACCATCAATGAAGATCGTCTTGCACAAGGAATGATGCCGACAACAACAACGCAAATCTCTCTTCAAATGATTCATCGGGGTGGAGCTATTCTACTCTTTGGAATTGTTCTCCTTTTAATTATTCGAAGTTATGAACTTTTTCCAAAAGGACATTGGGTGCGTCGTTGGTCAACCTTATGGGGGCTATTGCTTTTATGCCAAGTAGTTCTCGGAGCTTGGACGATTTGGTCGAATAAGGCAGCTGATGTGGCAACAACCCATATGGCTTTGGGAGCATTGATTCTTGGAACGGCCTTTCTTTTTACGTTTCGATTATTTATTTCAAGCCAAAAAAACGAAAGTTTTTCAGCAAAAGAAGGATAAATAAAAAAATAAGGCTGTTCTAATTGGTGAGTTGGCTATCATTACTGCTAACAATTTTGATAATGCAACAAACTAACATGAGTGAAAAAAGTGAGGAGAGTAGTCAGAAAAATCACTCCCTAAGAAGTGATCTCATGGAGCTCATCAAACTTCGTTTATCGCTACTTGTACTTATTACGACGTTAGTTGGTTTTCTTTTGGGATGGACGGGGCCTATCGATTATTTTTTATTAGGGGTAACGCTCCTTGGAACTGGTTTGAGCGCTTGTGGGGCTTCTGCTCTGAATCAATGGTGGGAGCATGAACTTGATGCTCTCATGAAGAGAACTCAAGATCGCCCGCTTCCTGCAAAACGGTTACACCCGCGCGATGCCCTTCTCTTTGGTCTCTTATCTGTGTTCATAGGAACGGCCCTTCTTCTCTTTTTTGTTAATCTTGTGTCAGCTTCATTAGGGTTGGCAACAGTGGCTATTTATGTTCTTGGATATACTCCCATGAAGCGTCACACCACTCTCAATACGTTACTAGGAGCTGTTCCTGGAGCCATCCCTCCACTTCTGGGATGGACTGCTGCAACAGGAGAAATAGGATTGGAGGGAGTGCTTCTTTTTCTCCTTCTATGGTTTTGGCAGATGCCCCACTTTCTTGCTATCGCGTGGCTTTATCGTGACGATTATGCAGCAGCTGGTTTTCGTATGCTGAGTGTGGATGATCCGGAGGGGTTGATGACTTCACGTCAAGCTTTGCTCTATGCATTAGGGTTGCTTGCCGTTTCGCTTTTACCAGGAGTAATAGGAATGGCAACACCTCTCTATTTTGTCTTGGCTCTGATTCTTGGATTCGTTTTTGTACTAGCAGCTCTCAATTTTGTAATGCAGCGTTCACGAAAAAAAGCACGATTTTTATTCTTTGCCTCTATCATTTATTTACCGTTAATTTTATTAGCTCTCTTATTTTGTAAAAATAAATTTTTATGATGCCAAAAAGCAGACGTTATTTCATCGGTCTTAGTATTTTTCTTTTTGCGATTGTTCTCACTGCAATTGTTTTTTGGCTGATGCTGCTGCGTGGACCAGCGCTGACCCAATAATGAGACTATAGTTCATAAAATATCTGGCTTGCCTCGAAATTCTGCGGTTGAGAAGAGAGATTATTCGCTCTAAAATATATAAATACCTCTTTTTCATTTTTGCTTTTTTGTCTAAACTCATTTTCTTTTAAGAAAGTTCCTATGTCCTCCAGCGCTCTTACTACTCCTTTTGATCAAGTTCATTCCACCGAATCCTCTCATCATGGTGCTCCTCCCCATGTCTGCAAATTTGGAATGATTATTTTTTTGCTTTCTGAGGCGATGCTCTTTGCGGGACTTATAGGCGGCTATATTGTGTTGCGTTTGGCCTCGGCTCAGTGGCCTCCATCACCAGATCTTCCGGCCTTGCCAAAGGTGTTAACCGGATGTAATACGCTCGTGCTGATCGCAAGTAGTCTCGCTTTTCATATGGTGGAAGTTTCAGTCAAGAGTGGCAAGACAGGGCGTCGCTGGCTTCTCTTAACCATTCTTTTAGGTTCTACATTCCTGTGTGGACAGGCCTATGAATGGACTCACCTCTATCGCGAAGGGCTCTGGTTTCATGTTGGTGGAGTCTATGGATCCTCTTTTTTTGTGATGACAGGATTTCATGGGGCCCATGTTCTTATTGGGGTGCTCTTAATACTCTGGTGCTTTTTACGTCAATGTTTCTTCAAATCTTTTACCCAGCACCATCATGTAGCACTCGATAATGTTGGGCTCTATTGGCATTTTGTCGATGTGGTCTGGGTATTCCTCTATATGATTTTGTATATTGTTTGAGCTTCAAAATAAAACCACTGAAGCATAAAACAAGATTACCGCTTTGTTACCTTTCTTCCCCATCTTTGAACTCGAATACCTTTCAGCCTAAGTCTCTTTCCGCCTCTTGGTGGATTCTTATTTTTCTTATTACTGGTCTTCTCATAGGAGCAGCCTTTATAAGTTTTCATCGTTCTGAACGACGTTATTCTATCAAGGAGCTTCCGATTGGGGAGGTGCCCGATTTTTCTTTCACAACGCAAGAGGGGAAAACGATGACTAAGGCCGACCTTCATGGTAAAATCTGGATTGCCGATTTTATTTTCACTCGTTGTGTGGGGCCGTGCCCTATGTTGACTTCTCGTATGATGGAACTTTCCTCGAAGCTTGCCAAAAATCATGAAGTCAAACTGATATCAGTATCAGTTGATCCCGCTTACGATACTCCTGAAGTACTTGCCGACTATGCACGCAATATTCATGCAAATCCTCAACAATGGATTTTTTTAACCGGGCCACTTCCTCAAATCACCTCCTTTATTCAAGGGGGAATGAAGCAACCACTAGCCATAGAATCTGATGGAGCTCCTGCTCACTCTCTGCGCTTGATGGTGGTCGATAGAAACGGTATGATTCGAAGCTATAGTGACGGGAATGATCCTGAGGTTGTCCAAAAAATATTGATGAAGGTTGGGGATCTTTTGCGTGAGCCTTCTCAAAAATAGTATTTTCCATGAAACGATTTTATCTTTTCCCTCTTTTCTATTATTGGCCGTCGTTGGCACGTGCTTGTGAAGGATGTAAAATGTCCTCTATCAACGGATTTAAGGAAACACAAACTCTTCAAGCTGGAATTGCCCTCTCCTGGAGTGTTCTCTTTCTGCTCGCCTTTGTTTTTTTGTTGCTGGGTATTCTTTGCTGGGCGATTCGCTCTGCTTGTTTGCAGGCTGATAAAGCACATCGATTGCAGAGCAGAGTCAAATTTCTTTGAAATTACAAAAAATCACCTTGTTCTTTTTAGAAAATAGCTTTGTTCTCATCCCTTCATATTATCTTTGGACAGTGCTCGGTCTTCGGCCTCGCTCTGCCTAGAAAAAGCTTCCTTCTTTCATGTAATTTCAAAGTAATTTGACTCTACTCTTCACTTGTTATTTGTCTTCGATGACCATTTCTCAACTACCCTTAATCAATGCTCTGCTCAATAGTTTGAGTGCTATTTTCATCTTTGCTGGATGGTGTTTTATTAAGAGTAGGCATCCGCGAGCTCACGCATGCTGTATGATCACTGCATTCATTACATCCTGTTTTTTTCTCTCATGTTATCTCATCTATCATTTTAATATTCCTGGACACCATGTCGCTTTTACAGCAACAGGATGGCCAAGGCTCATTTACTTTTTTATTCTCTTCACGCATCTTCCATTAGCATTAGCTGTGGTACCATTAGTAATCATGACGTTTATACCTGCATTGCAGAAACGTTTTGATCGCCACAAAAAAATTGCCCGATGGACCTTGCCGATTTGGCTTTATGTCTCTGTTACTGGGGTTTTGGTTTACCTCATGTTATACGTTTTATTTCCTCAGGCTTGATTTATGTCCTCTGAACATGCTTCTTCCCCTTGTTGTGGTTCGAATGATAGGAACTCCAAATGCTGTTCCTCGATTTCCTCTGGTCTCGAAAAAACAGCAACTCTCGATGCTTTCGTCCATGACAAAAATGATGATCTTCTCATTCTGGCTATGTTTGAAAGTCGCCCTTGGAATTTAGGAGAAATTCAACTTTTTCAACTTCAAGAAAAACTCAATGCTTATCTCTCCTTTGTCCTCGATGGAGAAATGGAAGAGACCTTTCCACATCTTAAAGAAAAGCCAGTGCGTATCGAACTTCGCACTCTTCATGAACCGAGTGAAGAGGCATTGGGCTTTATTGAAAGAGCACACCATCAGCTTTCTCATCAGCAGATTGATTTGCAGGTTGTTCTTATTGAAGAACAATTTGATGCGTCTAGCTGTTCACAAGGATGTTCTTGTTCTGAATCGAATGAAGAACAGACCTCACTCAACTGCTAACGTCCACTAACTTTATGCTAGACACTGGAACATCACGTCCTCGTGATATTGATTGGAAAAGAGCAGCAGGAATTCTTTATGGAGATTGGGGTACAAGTAAGGCCTATGTTATAGGGTTAGCTTTTGCTGTTGCAGGGTATAGTTCTTTTTGGCTGATTGTGCCAATGTGCCTTTTGACGGCACTTGTTGGTATCAACTATATTACGATCTGCCGTCTTTACCCTAATGGAGGAGGGGTTTATGCAAGTGTGCGCCATCGTTCAGAAATTATTTCTATAGTTGGGGCTTTTCTTATGGTCGCAGACTACATTGTGACTGCCTCGTTGAGTGCATTAGCTGCGTTTAAATATCTTGGAGTGGAGCATCCTATCTATTTTGCAGGGGGAGCTATTCTAGTTATTGGTGCTTTGAATTTATTTGGACCTAAACATAGTGGTGCTTTTGCTGTTATGGTTTCTATTCCAACGGCAATCATCGTTTTGCTTCTGGGGCTCTTTGCCTTACCTCATTTAGGAACAGCAATAGCTCATTTAAAGCCACTTCATAGTGGAATCATTCACAATTGGACTGGCTTTGTGAGTATTGTCCTTGCCCTGTCCGGAGTTGAGGCCATTGCCAATGCAACCGGTGTGATGAAGCTCAACCCTGGAAGTTCCTTGCGCTCTCCCGTGGTTACAAAAACATCAACTAAAGCGTTGCTGGTAGTGCTTTGTGAAGTAGTAGGTTTCACTGCTCTCCTTGGTCTTGCCATGATGGCTTTGCCAGGATTAGTGCTCGCAAGCGGAGAGGTTAATGCTCCTGGAGCAGAAGGAGTGCGCGATTACATGCTCCGCTATATGGCTCAAGTTTTTGTTGGGGATTCCTTTGGGCCGTTATTTGGAACCATTGCTGCTTGGGCAGTGAGTATTACTTTTGGGTTACTCCTCCTTTCAGCAGTGAATACAGCTATTCTTGGATTAATATCGATTAGCTTTTTAATGTCCAAGGACCATGAGCTACCTCCTGTTTTTGCAAAGCTCAATCAATTTGGGGTTCCTTATTTTTCTCTCATTGTCATGGTGCTTATCCCAGCAGCACTCGTCATTTTGGTTGGAGATATTTCCGGCTTAGCAGAGCTTTATGCAGTAGGAGTTGTTGGAGCCATTGCTACCAATCTAGGTGCTACGTCAACTGATCGAAAACTTTTATTGAAATGGAGAGAACGCCTCCTCATGTTTGTGACTTTTGCTATTTTGGTAGCCATTGAAATCACCCTCTTTGTCGAAAAGCCAGGAGCACGTGTTTTTGCTGTCACGATTTTGGCTGTAGGATTGATCATGCGCGGTCTAGCAAGGGAGCACTCTGCGCGTAAGGATGCCAGAGCTAAGGAAATGGGGCATCAATTGAATCACCACAAGGTGACTCAGGTGCCTGTCACCTCTCATCACTTTGCTTCTTCGGCAGCTAAAACAATAGCTCTTTCAAAAAATTCGTTTCATCACCCCACGCAGCATCATGGAGGCCCTATTTTAGCTGCAGTACGAGGACTGGGTAAAACACTCGACTTTGCCGTGAGTGAAGCTATCGAAACAGGTCGTCCTCTTTATGTGATGTTTGTGCGTGAGCAACCAGTCATTGCTCCTGGTGATCGCAAAAAGAAATGGTATGATGATATGGAGGCAAAAGAAATTTTTGAGAGCCTGCAAACACAAGGTCTTGGAGAGAAAATTTTGCCCTGCTATACGATTAGTGATTCTCCTCCTAATGCTATTGCTGATCTTGCTTCAACTATTGGAGCTGAACGTGTCATTATTGGTGCTTCCCAAAGAGGAACACTCATCACAATGTTACGCGGGGATATGGTAAGCACCCTTTCAAAAATGATTCCTGAAGATATGTATCTTGTTGTCTGTGGCTAGCCTGAAGTGATTTAGCCCGCATATTTCATACTGGTCCGTCGCGAGGAGCCGTGAATCCTGATGCAGACACCACCGGCGGTCGGGAGACTGCGGTGGAGACTGCCCTGGCTTTAACCCGGATATTTCACACTAAATCTATTACGGCTTGTGGAAAGCTCCTCATTACTGCGTTGGTCTCGAATTGTGATTTGGACAGTATGAAACATACAGC
>WBXG01000018.1 GCA_008932965.1 Verrucomicrobiota bacterium | reverse complement strand
GGGAGCGAGCGAGTCAACGAAGGTGATGGATTGCGACGACGGCTGTATGTTTCATAATGCCCGAGGAGCAATTCGAAGCTGACGCAGTATCCATCAGGTGTTCGCAAGCCGCAACAGAATCGGTATGAAATAGGCGGGTTAGTATGAAATATACGTTCTAGCGCAAGGAAGCGCTAAATATTTGCAAGCAGACGCAAGCAAAATATTGATTTCATGGTATTGTTCTCCGCCTATGAAATCCTCCTTCCCCAAAGTCATTTTTCTTTTTCTCGTTCTCGGTAGCTCATTACATCATTTGAGAGCCAATGATGAAAAAGCTCTTTTTGAAAAAATAGAATCTGTTCCTATTCTTGATCCTAATAACAAAGCAGATCGTGAAACAGGCTTGGGAGCGGTTAAGGATCCCTTTTGTATGGGGAAGTATAAAGTTACTGCACAACAATACGTAGAATTTCTCAATTCTGTTGCTAAGAAAAAGGATCCTTATGAACTTTTTGATGAAAGAATGGAGCATGATCCAGCAGTGAGTTGCATTAAAAGAGTGATTGATGACAAGGGGCTCTTTTCTTACCAAGCGATTTCAGGGAGAGAGGATTTTCCAATCACCTATGTTGATCTTTTTTGCTGTTTACGTTTCTGTAATTGGCTCAGTCATGGATCCCCTTCTGATGCGGAGAGCTCCGAGGTCACGGAAACGGGGGCCTACACAATAGAGACAATGGAAGACGATCATGAAGAGGTTACAATAGAGGCATTTGCAGGTAGTCCTTATTTTCTTCCCACAGAAGATCAATGGTATAAGGCTGCCTACTACCATCATCATCCTGAAAAAATAATTTCCTACGATCCTGAGAGTCCCATTCCTTCAGTTCAAGATTCAGATTCTTTTCTCTACTGGAACTATCCTAATCAAACAATGTCAGAACCGTGGAATGGCTTAGGATCTAGTAGTGAAGCTGCAAATTACTGTAGGAAAAATCAGTGGTGGTACTCTGAATACACTACTGGTGGAGAGCCCTTCTTAACACCAGTGGGTTTCTTTAAGAATACTCCTGGACCTTACGGGACCTTTGATATGGGAGGAGATGTGAGTGAATGGACTTATTCTCTAAATGATATTGAGAGGAGCTCAGGGATCTCTAAGTGCTTTGTACGTGGGGGATCTTGGGCTTCTGGAGTAGGTGAACTCTATCGTAGTAAACATACGGCACTGGAAATTACCACTCGAAATAATACCACAGGATTTAGAATTGCATCTTCTAAAAATTCCTATGAGAAATTAGAAAATAAGAAAGATCTAGCTCAGGAGCTCATTGATGAAGCTACTGCCCCTACCCACTATGGTCTTGATATCGCTTGTGGAAGTTACACTACTGCTAAATGGATTACTGCGAATGTAGGAACAGAAGTACTGGAGGCAATAGCGTTCAACTATTTTGGTGCATATATGATTCTTCCATACTGTCTCTACATGGGAAGTGTTATTGCTCATGAGTATTATAATGGAGAATATGCAGCAGCAGAGGGAACGTTCGTACATGCGATGTTTGATATTGCATGTATGATTGGAGGTCGATTTGGTATCAATGTGGCTAAAGAATTAGCTAATGGCT
The DNA here is from genome assembly GCA_008932965.1 of Verrucomicrobiota bacterium. Taxonomy (GTDB): domain Bacteria; phylum Verrucomicrobiota; class Verrucomicrobiia; order Chthoniobacterales; family UBA6821; genus CAIWMF01. The sequence goes on along the minus strand of WBXG01000018.1, from coordinate 27,007 downwards.
TAAGAGGAGTGAGATTGGGTTCTATAGTCGATTTTTTTGAATGGATTCATGGTCAAATTCATGAACTCATTGACTTGATAGGAATAGAGCATGGCCATGGAGAAGTAGTTCCTGCTCGTGCTACTGCTGCTGCTACTCCTGGTGAGGAATGGGGGCTGAATAGACATAAACACACTGGTAATTGTAATCATTAACGATATCCGGGTTAAACGGTGATCACGATAATATTGATTTCCTACTGAAGCAATTTATGATTCAACGGAGTGCAAACTCATCTATAGCTGCAATCTTATTCTTTCGGCAAATAAACGAATCATGAGTATAGGACCCATTGGACCAATGAGTAGTAGGACAAATCTCTTGTCCAAAACAGAGTTTTCTGGTTCCCCAAATAATAAAGGATCTCTAAGCGGTGTGCCTATAACCCTTGTTTCTAGCTCTCCTCAGAGGCAAAATATAAGGCGTCCTTCAGTGAAAGAGAGAATATTTTCTTCGCTCTTAGAGAGAATATCGACACAGGTAGGTCCTCTGGTTGCTTCAGTAAAAAAAGTGTTCACCCTATTTTTGAAGAAAATACTCCAGAGGAAGATAGAAGTGAACTTGAAGAAGCACAAAAAAATTGGGCAGCATTGAATGGATGGCATGATGATAGACCAGCAGATTCAAGGCTCTCCTCTCTTGCAGAATATGCTTCTAATCCTGCTCATGCAGATCCTGCTATTTACGGTCCTGGTCCCAATATTCAACCTGCTCCCATAGATAGTACTCAAGCAACACGGGAGCCTATCATTGGAGGTAAATTTTACCGATTTGAATATTTCAAAAAAGCCTGCATAGAAAATTTTGGTAAAGAATCCTTCGATGCCCTCTTTACTCCAAAGGAGCAAAAAGTGATGTCTCAGAGTACCTCTTTTGATCTAGTTGCTCCCTATATTCGAGAGACACTTCAAGGAACTGCTAAATATGTGAATCGTCTTGGAGAAAAAGCTGCTATTAAGGGTATCACCCTTGGAAGTCAACCTGGAGCGGTTGGGTGGCTTCATAAAAAAATGGGAGATCTACTTCCTAAAGAGCTCAATATTCCTGTGCAAATAGAAACTGAGACTCTCCCCCCTCTTGAAACAATTAATGGAAGATTGATTCAGAATACATTGAGAACCTTGAATGGTATTTCAAAAAAACGACTCAGCTATATCCAAGCGCTAGACAAGGTATCAGAAAGTATTGTTGTACAACTCCCGCAGGTAGCCAATTCAGATCTTCAGCATATTCGTGAATCAATTATTGCTAAAAGAGAATCTATTCAGACTTGTTGTACAGCAATGTCAGCTCATCAAGATAAAATAAATGAAGCACTCAGTTCCTTGCATTTGGAAGAGCCGACTCACGAAGAGAGCTTTGTTCAAGAGATTCGTTTCCTTGCAGAACCTTACATAGAAGAACTCAAGGATGATCCTCAGCAGTTGACAAACCAACTTGATCTTCAAGAGTGTGAGCGGAAAATCTCATTATTGAGTGATCTTGCAAATGCTGTTGCAAAGACGGCATCCCCTGAGGGATTACGAGAACCCATCGTAACACCTCAAAAAAGTGAAGAATATGCTCGGGATATTGCAGAGCTTCTTTTTTCAGATATGAAAATGAAGCATCTCTTGATGGAGACCCAGTCTCTCAACAAAATAATCGGTGAGCAAAATCAGCTCTCCGCATCGATAGCAAATAATCTCAATCAATTATTAGACTTAAGGAGTAGATCACCAAAACATGGAGAGGCTCTTGATGAAGAAATTCTAAAACTTCAAGGTGCTTTAAGAATGAGTCAAACCAACGTCTCGCAACTCCAAGATAGCTCCAGAAAACTTCAAGATAATCTCAGTGAAGTAGGATCAAGAAATTTTATTGAACATTTACAAGAACAATGGAAAGAGACAGAGAGTGAAGGTATATGGAGAACGGTTTCAGGAAATCATGAGTAAAAATTGAATTTTCTAAAAAGATAAAGTCAATTTTGACGATATCATCCCCTCTTCTTTTTTTTGCTTGAGAGCCATAACGAAAAGAGAATTAAGCCCAGGGAGCAAAGAAGTGTTAGTGTCATTTTTTCTCTACTAAAAGCGATTCCAATAAAAGCCCCAATAGGAGGGACTAGATAATTACAGGTGGAAGCAAAGCTTGGCCCAGCACGATGGATGAGCATGACAAAAAGTGTATAGACGATTCCCCCACAGAAAATACCAAGAATGACTAATGCTATGATGGCTGAAGAAGTCGGATGAAAAGAGGTTATTTTCCATGGCTTTGTCCATAGGAGCATGAGTGGAATAGTTGTGATGGTGGCTCCTACAAGAATCCCTTGAGCAGAACGGATAGGTCCAAAGCGAGAGCCAAGCCGTACTTGAATAAGAAGCATCGCTATCGCAAAAAAAAGTGCTGAAGCAAGCACTGCAACTATTGGTAAGAAAAGTGAGGTATGAGCTGAAGTTCTTGTGATCGCCACATGAGAAAATTGAGGCCACACGAGCACTACAATACCAATAAAACCCAGAAAAATCCCCATGGCTTTGTTAGTTGAGATCTTACTTTCTTTAATAAAAAAGGACTCTAGCACTGTAGTGAACAATGGTACTGTCCCAATAAGAATGGCGACAATGCTACTTGCCAGTTCAATTTGAGCCCATGCTACAAGGATGCATGGTAAGGTTGCCTCTAGAAGGCCAATGAGAATAAAGTCCGGAAGTGCTTTCCAAAAAGAATATTTTGGAATTTCAGAAGAATGTTTCTCTGATAGTGCTCCGAGCAGAAGTGTGAGGGTGAAAGCCCCGATGCCGACACGTCCTGCAGCAATCATCGAAGTAGAAAAACTTTCAAGAGCAATTTTGTTCAGGATGTATTGTGAGCCCCAAATCAGACCAGCTCCAAAGAGAAGGAGATAATTAATAATCATAAAAGAGGTAGATTTGGAATGAGGCATAAAGAATAAAGTGTAATGTCATAAGTGTCATAAGTCCAAAAGGTCTTTGATCACTAACCTGGATATTTCATACCGATCTACTACGGAAGCCGGGAAGTCAGATGGATACTGCGCCCAAGCTCGAAGTCTTCCTCGGGCAGTATGTACTCATACAGCCGTTGTCAGAATACTCGTCTGCGTTGACTCGCTCGCTCCCGCTCGTCTCGCCCTTTTAGGGCTGCCCCCTTAAAGCCAGGGCAAGTCTCCCCCGCGGTCTCCTGACCGCCGGTGGTGCCTTATCAGCCTTCGCGGGCTTCTCGTCACGATCAGTATGAAATATCCAGGTTAAACCTTTCTGCCGGAGAGCCAAAGTGAGAACAAAATCAGCAGCAATGCTTCCATGAGGGCCAGTGTCATTTTTTCTCCTGCAAATGCGATTCCAATAAAGGAACCAAAGAGGGGGGTAAGATAATTACAGGTGGAAGCAAAGCTGAGGCCTGCTCGATTAATAAGCCGTATATAAAGAATGTAGACAAGACCCTCACAAAAAACTCCGATCATGATTAAGGCGAGCCATGCAGAAGGTAATGGATGAAAGGAGGTGATGCTCCATGGCTTTGTGATTAACAGCATGATAGGAACTGCAGAAAGGACTGCTCCAATAAGAATTCCTTGTGCCGCATGAACCGGACCAAGACACGGTCCTAAGCGGAGTTTAATAAGCAAAAGTGTAAAAGGATAACAGAGTGCTGCAGCTAAGACAGCCAGAACAGGGATGAGTGGAAGAGATGTCTTAGTTGCTTTGAAAAGGTCCAATGGGGAGGAGTCCCCCCTAGCAAGAATCATGATCCCTAAAAATCCGAGTATGATTCCTGAAATCTTAGTAGCTGAAAGAGTGCTGCCCTTCACAAAAATTGCTTCCATGATAGTTGCAAATAGAGGAACGGTGCCAATGAGAATAGCAGTAGCACTGCTCGGAAGTTTTTCTTCAGCCCATGCAATGAGAAGACAAGGGATCGTTAATTCCAAAAGTCCAATTAAAATGAAGTCAGGAAAACATTGCCAGAACGAGCGGGGAGGGTTGACGGGTTGAGTGCGTTCTCCTTGAATTACAAAAATGAGGGTCAAGGTGAGAGCTCCAATGCTGGTCCCACCTGCAGCGATCATCGATGTTGAAAAGCTCTCAAGGGCAATTTTATTAAAAAAATAAAGGGATCCCCACATGAGCCCACATCCTAAAAGGAGGAGGTAGTTGACCATAGTGAAGGAAGAGAATTGGGAAGTGGGACGATTCATAAAAAAAGTTAATAGAGGTTTTAAAAAGCTGAATTGGAAAAAAGAGACTCACCTGCGTCAGCTTCTTTTTTTATGGAGCACTTTTTGTACAGTTTTCAAGGAGGCTGTATTAAATATATCCTCCCTAGTGAGCCCTCCTTTGCGTGCAATATCAATTCCAAAACGAAGATGCTGTAATCCTGAGGTGCTATGAGCATCTGGATTAATGACACAAAGAACTCCTTTTTCCTTTGCTAGGTGCCACCAGCGCCAGTCAAGATCGAGACGTCGTGGGTTAGCATTGAGCTCGATGAGTGTCTTGGTAGCAGCCGCAGCATCTAATATTGCCGGAATATTAAGGGCATACGGTTCTCTAGAAAATAAAAGCCGTCCTGTGAGATGACCGATCATGGTCACATAGGGGTTTTCCATAGCACGAATAATACGCTGGGTCATGGCTGCTTCCTCTAAGGTGAAGGAGGAATGAACAGAGGCAACCACATAATCAAGCTGAGAGAGGATTTCATTAGAGAAGTCGAGGGTTCCATCTTTTAAAATATCACATTCAGATCCAGCAAAGAGATGGATGTTTTTATTTTCTTGGTTCCACTGTCGAATTTCTTGAATTTGCGCAAGAAGCTCCTCTTCATGAAGCCCGTGGGCTTGAACTGAACTTTTGCTATGATCGGCTATCCCAAGATATTCTAATCCTAATGCCTCTGCCGCTTCTGCCATTTCTGGAAGCGTATTTTCTCCATCACTCGCTTTTGTGTGACAATGAAAGGTTCCCTTGAGCTCCGTCCATTCTACTAGCTTGGGAAGCTTACTTAAAGCGGCAGCAGCAATTTCTCCACGATCTTCGCGTAGTTCAGGAGGAATGAAATCAAGCTTTAAAGCCGCATAAAGTTCCTTCTCAGAATGAACAGGAGGTGGAGTTGGAGCTTCCTGCTGGGGAGTAAAAGCATATTCATTGAGTGACCAGCCAAACTCGAGGGCTCGACTTCGAAGGCGAATATTATGTTCTTTGCTTCCAGTAAAATAGAGGAGAGCAAAAGGAAACTCCTCTGGCTTCACCACTCGTAAATCACATTGAAGGCCACTCTCACCCTCTTCATTCTTGAGATAAACACTCGATTTGGTGGGCCCTTGCATGAGGATTTCAGAAACCAAGGGGTGTTTTAAAAAAAAGGAATTTACCGCTTCAGGATCCTTAGAGGAGACAAGAAGATCGAGATCACCAATGGATTCCTTGCGACGTCGAAGACTTCCAGCAGGCTGGCATTGACCTACAGCAGGATGTGCTCGTAAATCAGTGATGAGAAAATCAGCTAAAAGAGTCGCTTGATCCAAACGAAATTTTCCTATTTGTCGACGATAGAAAGCAATTGCTTTAAGAAAATTGATTGCAGATTTTTCACCTAGTCCTGGGAGTAATGCCACTTTGCCAGAAAGGCATTCCTTCTCCAAATCATCGATAGAATCAATATGAAGCTCTTCATAGAGAAGACGAATTTTTTTAGCACCTAACCCTTGTATTTCGAAAAGTTCAAAAAGAGAGGGAGGAAAAAGACTTCGTAGTTCTTCGTAATAGGCAAGCCTTCCTGTTGTCACAAGTTCGACAATTTTTTCTTCGAGGGCTTTACCAATTCCTTCCACAGCTCCAAGACGTTTTTCCTCCACAAGCACCTGAAGCGGTTCTGAGAGACGCTCCAAAGAGCGTGCAGCATGATGGTAGGCACGAATTTTAAAAGGATTCTCTCCTTGTAATTCCAGGAGTTGAGCGATTTTTTCTAATACATCAGCTGTTTCTTGAGTATCAGGTACAGTGGTTTTCATACATCTCTTGGATCAAATGGTGATACCGATCTGTGATAATGTGCCTTTTCAATTTATAGGTCGATGTTAATTCATCTCCAATTTCAAATGGCTTGGGAAGTATTCTCCAGCATCCGATACGCTCGAAAGATTTAAATCCATGGGATTTGCTAATAAGACGCTGCACCTCTTGATGCAGTAGAGCGTGGATTTCTTGTAGGTGTAATAATTCCTCGAGAGAAGTCACCTTTACACCATGATTAATAAAGCCACGGAGTGAAGGAAGGAGTAAGGCTCCAAGATGTTTTTGATCTTGGCCTAGGACCATACATTGTTCAATCAAGGGAGATTCTAAAAGTCGTGATTCAATGGGAAGTGGCTCCACATTTTCTCCACTTCGAAGAACAATGGTCTCTTTGCAACGTCCGATGATTTTTAAACAATCATTAAAAGTCATCATTCCAATATCTCCTGTGCGCAGCCATCCCTCACTTAAGATACCTGCTGTTGCTTCAGGATTTTTATAATATCCTTTCATGATCTGAGGCCCACGGGCACAAATTTCTCCAGAACGCCCTCGTCCAAGATCAGTACGGTTTTTATCAGGATAAAGTATTTTTCCTGTTAAAAGATCGATGATTTTGATTTCTGTTTTTGGGAGAGGGGGGCCAACCGTTCCAAGTACAAAATTCTTCTCAGTTCGAACTGCAAGTACTGGGGAGCTTTCGGTTAACCCATATCCTTCGAAAATGCGGATCCCAATATCATTGAAAAAAGAATCGATATGAGGGGGGAGGGCTCCTCCTCCTGAAATGGTTGCCCGGAAGGAGCCTCCTACCACATTGCGGAGCCGGCGTAAGACACATGGCTCGAGAATGAGAAAGGGAATAATACCAAGACTCCAACGTAGCATATGGTAGAGTCTCATGATGAGGGATTCCTTCCATGTTCTTCCTGTGAGGTCGAGCTGCATCCCTTGAAAAAAGGCACTTGCATGACGCACCCAATGTGCCGAGCCAAGGGCACCATGAAATAAGAACTGCATGATTTTGTGTTGCTCTGCAACAGAGGCCATGATCCTTTCATAGAGCGACTCCCAGAGACGTGGGGCAGAAGCCATAACGGTCGGCTTGACTCGCTTCAGATCGTTTTGAAGGTGCCGAATGGAGGTGTAATAGAGAGTTGCTCCATAGCTGATCACAAGCATTTCAAAAATACGTTCATAGCTATGCCAAATCGGTAATATTGAAAGAGCTCTCTCTTCTTTGGAAAGGTGAAAGGTGATGTTTTCTATTTGAGAACAGAGAGATCGATGCGTGATAGGAACTCCTTTGGGAGTTCCAGTTGTTCCTGAGGTATAAATGAGGGTGCAAAGATCTTCGGGAATGATTTCCTCAATCCGTTTCTCCATACACCGATTACCTAATGATCGAAGCTTCCTACCTCTCTCTTCCAAATCATGCATTGTTAAAATACCTTCAGGAAGTCCATTTGAAGGTACTTCCATAAGGATAATAGTTTTTAAAAAAGGAAGTTGTTTGCGGATGGATTGTAATTTCACAAGCATCCCTTCGTTTTCTAAAAAGAGCACCTGTACCTCCGCATGATGGAGAATGTAGGACATTTCTAGTGGAGTGATATCACTCGCACGAGGAACGTCGGCAGCACCACAAAATTGAATTGCTGCATTAGCTAGGATCCATTCAAATCGATTGTCACTTAAGAGTCCTACATGCTCCCGAGCAGCTACTCCAATGTCAATGAGCGCTGTTGCCAAGTCAGAGGCTCGGTCACACCAAGAACGATAGCTCACCGATTGGAAAAAACTTTCTTGAGTTAACCCACATCGATGAGGGTCCACTTCCATATCACGCTGAGCATGAGAAAGGCGTGGGGAGCGTGTTGCAAATGCTGGTTTGGAGCCCCACTCCTTACCAGCTTGAAAAAAAAGTTCAGCAATTGTTGCTGAAACAAGGCGTTCTGACATGCCAAACGAAAAGCTAACTCACCGAAGAACCATCAGGAGATTCCGGTGGAAGATAGCAACTCTCCTTTAAAGAAAATTCAGGTTCAGGCCTTACCTCAGAGGGATTAGCTTCTTCTTTAGAGATTAAGGCTAGTTGCTCGTTGCCATCATCATCAACTAATAATAAATTTTCATGATGAATACCCGAAGAGGAAAGTACTCCAACAATATCCTGAGGGTTTGCTGATTCACTGGAATACATTTTTTCTTCGTCCTCTTTTTTAACAGTAGGAGCCATCTCCTCTGTGAGTGTATGAAGTGGTTTTTCAATAATTTTCGAGATCATCCGAGAATCTTTTGGGGAAGCTTCTAATAAGAGCTCATGAAGACGTTGTTCGAGATGTTCTAATTCGGTCTTAATGGCGATAGCTTTTCGGAGAATTGCAGGATCAGGAATATTCATAAGCTTATGCGGTACGAAAAATAATACGTGCCTTGGTCAAATCATAAGAAGACATTTCAACGGTCACCTTATCCCCAGGAACAATACGAATAAAATGTTTTCGCATTTTGCCCGAGATATGTGAAAGGACAACATGTCCATTGGAGAGACGAACACGGAACATTGTGCCAGGTAGAACCTCCACAACAACTCCATCGGTAGTGATAACTGCTTCTTTTGCCATGAGTAAGCAGATGTTTATATCAGGGAAGTCAAAAGTTGCAAGAGATCTAATAGTGGTTCTGGCTATTCGGGCTCTTAGGATGTGATTTCTGAAGTGGTTTTAAAATGCATTTTAGCGATTTGCGGAAGGATGAGCGGTCCATGTTGCTTGAGAAGAGTGGATGCGGTTTGTTTGACCTTTGCTGAGACTCCTTTGGGAAGTAGGATCTGTAAACGATTCCCTTCTTTTTCTAACCAATCGATAAAACCCTCTCGAGCAATGATGGAAGCAGCAGCAACAGCATAGTCTGATTCTGCCTTCGTGCGCTGGTCGAGTTGTAATTTCTTTCCTTTTTCTTGTAAGGCATTTTGGAGAACACGTTCGTTAGCAAATTTATCGGAGAGGGCACGAGGGCAGTTAGGAACGCGTTCACAAAGATTTTCTAAGACCCGTGCGTGCCCCCAAGCAAGAAGGGAGTTTAGGTTCTTAAAGTTTTTATAAAGCTCGTTATATTTGAGAGGAGAAATAACAATGCGTTCTATTGGTGCTTGGGAGCTGCGAATGAGGGTGGCTAACTCCCGAATCTTTTTATCACTCCCGATTCCTTTGCTATCTCGAATGCCACTATCTCGAAAATGTTTTGCAAGCTCTTCATTCACATAAACCCCAGCAATCACAAGGGGGCCGAGAAAGTCTCCCTTGCCACTTTCATCAATTCCGAAATGTGGGGAGAATTGTTCGGGGGAATGAACATCATCATAACCTAATAAAGCAATTCCAGTGATTTCTGGTTCTAGGGTAAAGGTAATGAAATCCTCAATGCCACGTCCTTGAAGCAAAAGCTTTGGACCTTTCTCATAAACAGCAATACTAAGTCGATCGAGATGCCCTGCAAAAAGGGTGTAGGGTTTTGATTCAAAAACAAAATTCCGATTTTTCAAAAGCCCCCTCAGCTTCTCTGCCTGAGCTGTTGTGAGTGAAATGGTGTGAGAGTGCAGCGGTGATGGCATGATGATGCTCTAGTGGAGTTCAGTTATTTTAGGAAGATGGTATTTAAAAACATTGAGAGATATCCTCTTGAAATATTTTCAACAACAACACATTTTGAAAATTCGGACTCTCCCTCTGTTGCTCTTTATTCTTCAAGATTTTTAATGGTAGATCGTAATTATATAATTCAAAAAAAATTGAATGCCTGGTTTCGCAACCATGGGCGTCATGATTTGCCCTGGCGTACTACATTTTCACCCTATGAAGTTTTAGTCTCGGAGTTCATGTTACAACAGACAACAGTGGCTACGATCACTCCGCGCTTTTTAATATGGATGGAGCTTTTTCCCACTCTAGAAATGTTAGCCCAAGCCTCTGAGGAGGCAGTTTTAGGGGCATGGCAAGGCCTTGGGTATTATTCACGAGCTCGACGCCTGCATCTTGTTGCAAAAACAGTTGTCAGCAATTTTCAAGGAAAAATTCCTCGTGATTTAGATCAACTCTTAGCCCTCCCTGGTATTGGACCATACACTGCGAAGGCACTCTTAGCATTTGCATTTGATCAACCTGTGGAGGTCCTCGATACCAATATTATTCGAGTCATTGCACGGCTGAATAATATTACCGAGCCCATCGACACCAAAAGAGGGCATCTTTTGATTAAAGAGAGTGCCCGAAATATCTTACCTCCAAAAAACGGACGGGTCTTTGCTTCAGCTCTCATGGATCTCGGTTCCATGGTCTGCAAATCTGGAGAGCCACTTTGTGACGCATGTCCTCTCTCTAGCGAGTGTGAAGCAGAAGAGCCTTCTTGCTTGCCGCTTAAACAACCGCGAGTAGCAATTACGAAAAAAAAAGAGCAACGAGCTTTTTATTATCGTAGGAATAAAATTTATTTAGAAAAATCCCAAGGGCCTCTTTGGAAGGGGCTTTGGATTTTACCTCACTGCTCCTCCGTACAAAAGCCACGAGAGATTTTTTCTTCCATTACCTATCCGATCACCCGCTATCGTGTGACCATGGAGCTCTACAGGCCATCAGGTTCCATTCCAAAGTCACTACATCCTTTTAGTATTCTGGAGTTGAAGAACATTGCTATTCCTTCTCCTCATCGGAAAGCACTCGAAACATGTTTTGCAAAATGATCCCCTTTAATCCTGAAGAATTCACCCGCTATAGCCGCCATCTTCTTTTACCAGAGGTCGGACTTGAGGGTCAAAAAAAGTTGAAACAGGCACGTGTGCTCTGTATTGGTCTGGGTGGCCTTGGCTCGCCGATCGCATTTTACCTAGCTGCAGCGGGGGTGGGCTGTCTTGGGCTTGTGGACGATGACCTCGTTGATCTCTCCAATCTCCATCGTCAAATTCTCCATGGCACCGCTGATTGTCATCATTCAAAAATAGAGAGTGCTCAAAAAAAATTGCAGGATTTAAATCCACATGTGGAGCTCGATCTCCATAAGGTCAGGCTCACTGCAAAAAATGCCATCGCTATTGCCTCTTCCTACGATCTGATTGTAGATGGGTCCGATAATTTTTCTACCCGCTACCTTGTCAATGACCTGAGTTATTTCCTTAAAAAACCATTGGTCTATGGCTCGATATTTCGTTTTGAAGGACATTGCACCCTTTTTGATACACCTCAAGGGGGCCCCTGTTATCGCTGCCTTTTTCCGGAGCCTCCTCCAGCAAATAGCGTTCCAAGCTGCTCCGAGGCTGGTGTTCTCGGAGTGCTTCCAGGTATTATTGGAACACTTCAAGCCACAGAGGCTCTCAAATGGATTTTGAATATCGGCGATTCTTTGAAAGGAAGGCTTCTTCAAGTCAATGCCTTATCGATGCAGTTTAGGGAATTTCAACTGCGTCACGATCCTCACTGCCCCCTTTGTGGAGAGACTCCTTCACTTCGAGAGTTGATTGATATGAATTCCACTTCGTGCTTTTCTACTTCCATGAATCCTACTTCACCAACTATTCCTTCTGTCACAGTCGAAGAGCTCCAACAAAAACTCCAAGGAGCTAGAAAACCTCTATTAATAGATGTGCGCGAGCCATTCGAATATCAAATCTGTCACATTCCTGGTGCTCAATTAATTCCTCTAGGCACATTGCCTGTACAGAGCGAGGTATGGAATAAAGAAACAGAAATCTTTCTTCTCTGCCGTTCTGGAGGACGAAGTGCCGAAGCAGTGAAATTGTTGCAACACGCTGGCTTTACTAAAGTCTTTAATGTAGATGGGGGTATTTTAGCCTGGGCAGACCGTATTGATCCTACAGTTCAAAAATATTAATCTCCAATTTCGATGGATAACCGAGATTCGAATTTACGATGTCGGATAAGAAAAAGAGCATTTTCTTTTCGTTGTTTCTCAATTCTAAAAACGATAGCATCGTCCGTTTTCTATGACTGAACTTGAAACCCTTCGACATTCCTGTGCCCATGTCCTTGCTAATGCTATTTTAGTGATTTGGCCAGAGGCTCAATTTGCTGCTGGTCCTCCGACGAGCAACGGTTTTTATTACGATGTCGATTTGTCCCATCGCATCACACCAGAAGATTTTGAGCGTCTAGAAAAAGAGATGCATGCTATTATTCAAGCAGCTCAACCTTTTGAACGTGAGGTTGTCACTCGTGAGAAGGCGCTTGAAATGGGCCTCTCCGGTGAGCTGGCCGGCTTAGGAAGGCGCTCCCAACCAAGCCATTTTAAATTGGATATTATTGAACGTATTCCAGCTCATGAAGAGATCACCCTCTATCGCAATGGTTCATTTACCGACTTATGTGCCGGTCCCCATGTTGCCACTACTTCTAATATTGGAGCATTTCGTCTGACTCATGTTGCAAGTGCCTATTACAAAGGGGATGAAAAGAATCCTCAGCTTCAACGTATTTATGGAATTGCCTTTGCAACTCAAGAAGAGCTCGAGGAGCATTTTAAAATACTCGAAGAAGCCAAAAAAAGAGACCATCGCAAGCTTGGCAAAGAGCTGGAGCTTTTTACCTTTGATGAAGATGTTGGTCCTGGATTACCTCTCTGGCTGCCAAAAGGAACGGTTCTTATTGAGGAACTTGAAAAACTAGCCAAGGAGACTGAATTTCAGGCAGGCTACGAGCGAGTAAAGACTCCGCACATTGCCCGTGAGCAACTTTATAAAACGAGTGGCCACTTGCCTTACTATGCAGAGAGTATGTTCCCTCCCATGGAACTAGAAGAAGAGCACGGGGGTGAAAAAAATATTTATTATCTCAAAGCGATGAATTGCCCCCATCATCATAAACTTTTTGGGGCACTTCCTCGTAGCTACCGTGACCTTCCTGTTCGGTTTGCAGAATATGGAACCTGCTATCGCTATGAACAGTCAGGCGAATTGCTCGGTCTAATGCGAGTTCGAGCCATGCAGATGAATGATGCTCATATTTATTGTACTGAAGAGCAGTTTGCTCAGGAATTCCAGGCAGTTAATGAGATGTACTTAAAATATTTTGATATTTTTGGGATCACTCGTTATCAGATGCGCTTCTCAACACATGACCCAGCAAAATTAGGTCAGAAATTTGTAGATGATCCGGAACTTTGGAAAAAAACCGAAAAGAGAGTCCGTGATGTCTTAGTGAGTAGCGGAATTCATTTTGTTGAGATTCCTAATGAAGCTGCTTTTTATGGCCCTAAGATCGACGTTCAAGTCTGGAGTGCTATCGGGAGAGAATTTACATTGGCAACAAATCAAGTCGATTTTGCAGTCCCTGCCCGCTTTGGATTGGTTTATACAAACTCAGAAAATAAAAAAGAGACACCCCTTTGTATTCATCGAGCTCCTTTGGGAACCCATGAACGTTTCATCGGCTTTCTCATTGAGCATTATGCAGGGAATTTTCCTGTTTGGCTTGCCCCTGAACAAGTCCGTGTTATGCCCATTTCCAATAAGGTTGAAAATTATGCAGAGACTATTGTGAGTCAACTTAGAAGCATGGGAGTTCGTGCCACAGCTGATCTTTCTTCAGAAAAAGTAGGAGCTAAAATTCGCCTCGCCCAGCTCGAAAAAGTCCCCTATATGGTGATCGTGGGTGGGCGTGAAGAAGCGTCTGGTCAACTCTCACTTCGAAGCCGCAGCCATGGAGATGAAGGGACATTTACTAAAGAGAGTTTTTATGAGCGTCTCAAAAAAGAGATAGAGCAACGCCTCTCTTAATAAAAAAATACGTTGTTATTTTATTTTCGTGTCATTGTCCTTGTTTTCCCTGTAATATCATCTTTTTAACACCCTGTTCACTTCCAACCATGCCGTAACGGCACTTCAAGCCTATTAATCCTGATTTCATCCGCATTAACGAACGTATTCGCTCACGAGAAATACGCGTTATCATTGGTTCTACCGGTCAGCAGCTCGGTATTCTCAAGACAGAAGAGGCACTGCGACGTGCCAAGTCCTATGGACTCGATTTGATCGAAATTGCTCCTAATGCAGTTCCGCCCGTATGTCGTATTGCGGACTTTGGTAAATACAAATACGAATTAACCAAACAGGAGAAAGAAAAAAAACAGCACCATGCTAAAGTCAAGGAAGTCAAGTTTCGTGTAAAAATCGGAGTCCATGACTGTGAGACTAAAATGCGGCATGCGGAGGAATTTTTGGATAAAGGAAATAAAGTAAAAGTTAATTTACAGTTTCGTGGTCGTGAAATGGCTCACAAAGATCTTGGGCTTGCCATGATGGAAAAGATTAAAATAGACCTCGAAGGAATGGCCCTTGTCGATTTACCTCCTAAGCTATTAGGACGTGCAATTGGAATGATTTTAAGCCCTCTTCCAGCAAGTAAACGTAAACGTCGCTTTGCAAAACCGGAGCAGAGCTTCGAAGAAGTAGAAGCAGCAGATGAAGCTCAGGAGCTTCAAGAGGAACATGAGGAGTAGCCCGGATATTTCATACTGATCTACTACGGAAGCCGGGAAGTCAGATGGATGCTGCGTTAGACTCACATTTTGATTTGGGCAGTATATACACATACAGCCCTGCATCAAAATGCTCGCCTGCCTTACCCCATCAGCCTTCGCGGCCTCCTCGTCACGATTCAGTATGAAACATCCGGGTTAATAAGACTTACGAAATAAAGAGAGGACTCCCTTTGTATTATCCTTGAGCTGTTTGATATTCCATAGGATGAATCCGTGATGATTGGTCGGAACAGCTTTTTCTATTTTGAGCTGCTGAGCAATTTCTTGAACAGGCCAATGGTGTTCTGTGAGATTTTCTAGAGCAATACCAGGATAGATAGGAATGTTACGGGGATTGACTTGGGGTGAGCGCCACCAACGAAGAAGCAATCGAAAGCTTTGTGGACCTGCATCACGCCAATAGAGTTGGGGAGCCATGTAATCGACCCATCCTTCACGCATCCATAAAAGAGGATCGGCATAGAGTTGATGAAACTGATCGAGGCCTGCAGTAACATTATTAGGTGCTCCTTTAGTATAAATTCCAAAAGGACTGATTCCAAAAAGAAGTCCTGGTCTTGTTTGATGCACCATGATGCTTATATTTTTAACAAGAGAATTCACTGAGGCGCGTCTCCAGTCATCCAGAGTATCGGTTCCACCTGAGGCACGATAGGCATTGTAGGAGGCTGTATCTGGAAATTTTTTCCCCTCTAGCAATTCAGGGTAGGGATAAAAATAATCATCCAAGTGAACTCCATCGACTTGGTAGTGTGTGATGAGCTCATGGATTACAGAAATAATGTAGTGTTGGGCTTGAATGTTACCAGGATCAAGCCAGAGCATCTTACCAACTTTACACACCATTTGAGGGGCCTTGTGACTCACATGATTGAAAGCACACGGATGAGAGATGTTCATAGAGGCTCGGTAGGGATTGAACCAAGCATGGATAGCAATGCCACGTCGATGCCCTTCCTCAATAAAAAACTGTAGTGGATCAAATCCTGGGGAGGTACCTTGAGTTCCAGTTAGGTAGCGGCTCCATGGCTCACTAGGTGAGTTATAAAAAGTATCTGCTTCGGGGCGCACCTGAAAAAAAAGAGTATTGAGTCGTGCAGCACGAGCAGTCTCAAGCAGAGTTATGATCTCTTTTTTCTGCTGTTGAGCCGAGAGTCCCATACGAGAGGGGAAACTTAAATTCACAACAGTAGGAACCCATGCACCCCGAAATTCGTCGTGAGAAGGGGGCTTCGAAAAACCAGATCCTTGAATAAGAAAAATGCTCCAAGCTCCATAGAGCAGCAGAAAGAAGTTTTTTTTAAATTTCATGAGAAGGGAATTTCATATTTTTTATAAGCACCAAATCTCTCAAAGGTTTTTAACCCGGACATTTCATACTAAATTTATTACAGCTTCTGAAAAGCTCTTTGTTACTGCGTTGGTCTCGAATTCTCATTGGGCTAGAGCCTACCCCCGGATATTTGCAGTTGGATCCTTGCCTTGGATCACAGGAATCTTATTTTCCTAAATAATCACTAATGGTGGGAAGACGTTTTAGATGACTGTCAAGCCGAGGGATACATGCAATAAGAGCCTTTGTGTAGGGATGCTGAGGGTGATTTAAAATCTGTTCTGTTTCTCCATATTCGACAATACAACCTTGGTACATGACAGCAACGTGATGTGCCAGTCCTCGAACGATTGCCAAATTATGGGTGATAAAAATCAAAGCCATTCCAAGCTGCTGCTGGAGTTCGCATAATTTTTTTATAATCTGAGCTTGAATCGTTACATCAAGGGCTGTGGTCGGTTCATCAGCAATGAGAAGATCTGGTTGAGCACAAAGAGCCATGGCAATCATGATCCGTTGTTGCATTCCTCCACTGAGTTGATGTGGATAAGAATGAAGACGCTCTTGGGGGGCAGTGATACCAACAATCTCTAACCAATTTAGAATTTCTGCATCACGATCATCAATATCAGGACGATGGAGTTTTAATGTTTCCGCCATCTGGCTTCGAATCGAGTAGACAGGATTCAGGGATCGAGAGACTTCCTGAAATACATAGGCGATACGACCCCAACGATATTTTCTTAATTCATCATGCGAGAGTGAAAGTAGATCAACACCTTCAAAAAGAATACGGCCCCCTTGATAAACAACAGGTGGGGAAGGGAGGAGTTTTGTAATAGAAAGCGCCGTGACGCTTTTCCCACTTCCACTCTCACCAACGATAGCTAATGTATTTCCCTTGTTTAGAGAAAAGGAGATCCCATTGACCGCAGGAACCACTCCATCCTTACTAGAAAAACCAATTTTCAAGTCTGATATTTCTAACAGAGGTCTGTTGGGATGGAGGGTAATGGTTTTTGGAAAAGACATGAATGAGGGATATTTAAAAACTGGGATGAAATAGTGTGGCTCAACAAGCGTGATTATCTAAAAATTCTATTCATGAAATTTCATTGAATTGATTCCTACTCTGCAACTTCACGTAAGGCATCTCCCAGAAGGTAGAATGATAAAGCGGTCATTAAAATAGCAAGTCCCGGAAAAAAAATCAGCCACCAAGCATCAAGGAAATAATTTTTTCCATCAGCAATAATGTTTCCCCATGTTGCTTGAGGTGGTTGTACCCCAAAGCCAAGAAAGCTCAATCCTGCTTCTGCTAAAATCGCTTCAGGGATACCTAAAATTGCCGTAATCAAAATAACAGCCGCTGCGTTGGGTAACATATGTCTAATAATTAACTTCCACCAGCGTTGTCCTAAAATTCGAGCGGCGTAAACATATTCTGTTTCTCGTAGTGTCAAAAACTCAGCACGTACAAGACGAGCTGTGCCAGTCCAACTAATCAATCCAATAACAACAATGATATTGATCAAGCTTGGTCCTAGGAGAGCTACTGCAGTGAGAATTAAAAAAAAAGTAGGAAAACAGAGGAGGGCATCGACACTACGCATCAAAATCTGATCTATTTTTCCTCCACAGTATCCGGCAACAGCACCTATAGAGACACCAATTGACAAGGAAACTGCCACGGCAGTGAATCCCACCGTCATCGATATTACAGTTCCGTGAAGCATCCTTGAAAAAACATCACGTCCTAGATGATCTGTTCCAATCCAATGTTCCAGGCTTGGCTGGAGTAATCTTGCATCAAGGTGGGTTTCATTGGGGTTCATGGGCCACTCAATACCGTAGTAACTTAAAATGGAGACTGCTACTGCTACCAAGGCCAAAAAAAGAACAATAATAAGGGCAATGAGTGCCACAGGATTCTTAAAAAAATGGGTAAAGTTACTTTTGCTATTATTTTGTAATAGCTTCTGTTGATCATCCGCTTTTTTTTGTTCCATGAGAAAAGGTAGAATATGAGGTCTCTTGAAAAGTATTATTCTAGCCTCACGCGTGGATCAACAACAGCATAGAGGAGATCAGAGATGAAATTTCCAATGAGAACAAGTGCTGCAACAATAAAATTAAGTGCAACAAGCATAGGGTAATCTCGTTCTAGTACGGCTTGATAACCAAGCTGTCCCATTCCTGGGTAGGCAAAAATACTTTCGATAATAACAGTTCCACTGATGAGGCTCGGCAAAAGCATTCCAATGCCAGTAATGAGAGGCCTTAGTGAATTTCGCAACGCATGTTTATAAAAAATGGCTGATGAAGAGAGCCCTTTGGCATGTGCTGTGAGGATATAATGTTCCCGAAGTGTTTCGATTATGCTTGCACGAAGATAGCGTGACTGTATTGCAAGAGCTCCAAGAGAAAGGATCAGAGCTGGTAGTATCAAGTGCCATGTTTGATCGAGCCATCTTGAAAACTCATTGGGGAAATCAATACCATAACTTTGTGTTCCTAAAATTGGGATACCAACATGTTTTACAAGTCCAATAACAACTAAATAAGAAATCCAAAAGCCAGGAAGAGCAATTAAAAGAAAAGCCAAGAATGAGCTCAGAAGATCGTGCCAATGGCCGGCATGGCGTGCTCCATAAATTCCAAGCAAGGTCCCGCAGGAAAGAGAGAAGAGCATAGCTGTTATGTTGAGCCTAAGGCTCGCAGGAAGACGATCTAGAATTTTCCTGAGGACTGGAAGTTCATCTTTCATGCTACGCAGTTTTCCTGTGAAAAGATCATGCAGCATCAGGTAGTATTGCACAGGAAGGGGACGATCAAGGTGGAACTTTTTACGAAAAGCCTCTTTGAGCTCTGGAGAAATTTTGGGATTCATTTCACCCCATGGATAGGGACTGCCAGGAGTGAGTGTCACAATAAAAAAAGAGATCAAACTAATCACAAAAAGCAAAAAAAAAGTAAGGAAAAGACGATGTAGGATGAAGGAGAGCATAAAAAATTACGAATAAAATGGGTTTGGAGTTTTCTTTGTCATGATCCATTTTTAAATCTTCAAAGATACCTTCTTCATTACTTTATTGGAGGATAATCCTTCCGATAAAACCACTCCATGTTGTAGTTCCACCCTGCCTTACAAGGCTCAAGCGGTCTGTCAACAAAGCCATGATCTGTGGGGTAGCAGAGACGATAGCTCCCTTTCCAGAGTACTGAAGTATGTTTGGGAACAAAAAGAAAGAGATAGGGTTGATCCTGATAAATTGTTTGCTGCAGTTCTTTGGCAAGACTAATTACCTCAGGACGTCTATATTCATTTCGTATCTCTTGCAGGAGTTGGTCGACATGAGGATTGTTGTATCCTGTATAATTATATCCCCCAGCAAAGTATTGGTTTGAATTCCAAAGATCATATTGATCGCAATCATCGGGAAGTGTCCAAGCAGCAACGACTGCATCGAAATCGTGTTCCTGTAATTTTTTCAAATAAACGGTCCACTCGTAGGTTTCGATTTTCATTTCAATTCCATTTTTTCTGAATTTATCTTGCAAGAGTAGTGCAATGTCAGGGCCAATAGAGCTTCCATTACTGGTAAGTAAGGTGAAGCTCAAGCGTTTTCCTGCACGGGAGCGTATACCATCATGACCAATTTTCCATCCTGCTTGATCCAGAAGTGCAGCAGCTTTTTTAGGATTATAAGAAAAAGGTTTTATTGAATCATTATAACACCACATACGTGGTGTAAAAATTCCTGTAGATGGTACTCCATTTCCATAGAGAAGATATTGAATCATTTCAGGAATATTCACAGCATGGGCAAGTGCTTGACGAACCCGAATATCAGCAAAGAGGGGTCGGCGGCTGTTCCAACCTACATAGGTATAGCTATTCCCAGGAGTTGCAAAAATTTCAAAACGTCGATCCTCGGAGCATCCTTTGATTGCCCAGGGAGCTGCATCCCAAAAGTCAATCTGATGTGTTTCAAAAGCAAGACGTAGGGTGAGGGGATCTGGGAGAATGCGAAAAGCGATTGATTCAAGCCACGGAGCCCCCAAAAAATAATGATTATTTTTTTTGAGTCGCACATACTCATTGCTCTTCCAAGCTTCAAAACAAAAAGGACCTGTCCCTACTGGATGGCGATTAAAAGAGCTTCCCCAAAGAGAGGGATCCTTGTTTTCCAAAAGATGAGCTGGAATGATCGGAATGGTCCAGCTGTTCAATGCAGGTGAAAAAGGATGTCGGTAATGAACAGTGAGATGCCATGGATCTGGTGTCTCGATCTTGGAAACAAGCTCAAAATAGGAACGCAGCGGGGAGGCAACACGATCATCCATAATGGCATGACAGGTAAAAGCGACATCTGCGGAGGTGAATGGCACTCCATCATGCCAGCAAACATCATGACGTAAGGTAAAATTAATGACTGGTTCAGCAGTGAAGAGATGCGTTTCTTGATGAGTGATCTTTAATGGAAAATGAGATGCATTTTTTTCCAAAAAATTTTGTAGTGAAAAGGAGGAGGCAAACACCCACTCCTCACAATCATCGCTCCTACGAGTGCGTTGAAGATGCTCTTTGAAATAGGGCTCCGAAATAGTAGTGAGAAGAAGTTCAAAAATGGAGGGATTGGAATTTTTAGGATCTCTTTGAAGTCGCACTGTTTGAACAGGAAGAAGGCTCTCTTTTGGAAGAGATTGGCTAATAGACTCACTATGGCGATATCCAGGTTCATGGAGGGTAAGCTTAAGTTGAGTAGCATGTTTAGTCAGGGAAGTATCAATACCCCACTCAGGGTGTGCTATTTTTTCTTTTTCTAGGATCACTTTAGCCCTCTCTGCCCCCAAGGAATTAAGGAAATAAAAAGTCGTGATTTGATTTAGTGACCACTCTGAGGCAAGTGATCCTACAAGCTCGAGATTTTCATTTTCTTTCAGAAGTCCATTAAAAAGAAATCCTGTGACGAGTGCCGAGGAAGCATCACTTTGTTGTATGGGATTGAGTGTTACCGGCTCAGCATTGATCCCTAAGGACATTTCGTTCTCTTTTTTGACCGTCAGTGAAGCCGTGTTCAACAAAGAAACAACAAAGAGCAATACTAAAAAAAGAGGAATGCCATACAAAAGGGATCGAACATAGTTCATCATGGGACTATAGCTGAATGATTTTTATTATTAATAGAAAAAGCCAAATACAACTGTGGGATAAAAATAGTTCGCATAAATCTCGCTTCTAAGGCATCTTTTATCGCCATCTTATAAAAAAGTACTATCTCATTTTCATGATTCCCTCTCTTCGTAAAACCCGAATTATAGCAACCCTAGGTCCCGTTAGTGAAACTTCAGAGCGTCTTCGCGAGTTGATGCAAGCCGGAGTAAATATTTTTCGATTGAACATGAGTCACGCTCACCATGATTCGGTACGCAAGGTTGTGCCGATGATTCGTCAGATTGCCCAAGAGTTAGGACTCATGGTTGGTATTCTCATGGACACACAAGGGCCAGCTGTACGAACAGGCGATCTTCCTTCAAAATTTGAACTCAAAGTAGGGGATATTTTGGAATTCACTGTACGTGGAGCACCAAGCGAAGAGGTCTATTCCGTTAACGTAAACTATGATGGACTTATTGATGATATCTCAGAAGGCGATGTCATGCTGGTCGATAATGGGGTCCTTCACCTGAAAGTATTAAGCAAAAAAAATAATAGAATTCGTTGTGAGGTCTTGACTCCTGGGCCCCTTGGCTCGCGTCGTCACATCAATCTCCCTGGCGTGCGTGTGAATCTTCCTCCCCTCACAGAAAAAGATATCGCTGATGTTATTTTGGGATGTGAACTAGGAGTCGATTTTATTGCCTTAAGCTTTTGTCGTGAAGCCAATGACATTTTAGAAATGAAGCGTCTTATTGAAGAAAATCATGGGACAGCACGTGTCATCGCCAAAATAGAAGATCAATCGGCAGTGAAATTTATCGAGGAAATCATAGAGGCAACAGATGCAGTGATGATCGCCCGTGGTGACCTTGGTGTTGAATGCCCGATGGAAGAGCTTCCTATTATTCAACGTCGGATTATGAAAAAAGCGATTCAGTTGGGTCGTCCAGTCATTGTGGCAACTCATCTTTTGGAGTCAATGATAGAGAATCCTGTTCCTACACGAGCTGAAATTACTGATGTAGCAAATGCTGTTTTTGAACAAGCAGATGCAATCATGCTGAGTGGAGAGACCACTGTTGGAAAATATCCTGTAGAGTGTGTCCGTGTTATGGATCGTGTAGCTCGTCGTATCGAGCGGAGTGGCTATGCTGCTTATGTAAAACAAACAGAATTAGAAAATGCACATCAAAAAACAACACGTGCAGGAGTTTCTCTCGCTAATTCTCTTCCTGATTCGGGGCTCATTGTGTTTACTTCCCGTGGTGTCATGGCCGACTACACAAGTCAATTAAGGCCACAAACAGCCCCTATTTTTGCTGTTACCTCTTCAGAAATAGTGGCACGACATTTGATTCTCAATTGGGGTACCCATCCTATCGTAGCCTCCACAGAACAAGGAATGGAGAGAGTCTTATCAGAGGTTGAAGATATGCTTTTGAAGAGCTCTTTCATGGAAAAAGGAAATTCCTTAGTTATTCTTAGTGACCTCGAAGAGGGAGAAAAGAATGTCGATTCTATTGAGCTTCGAAAAATCTAGAAAAAATCTAGTCCGATTTTTTCTTTCTATAATGGCTCCTCTTGAAGAAGAGTTTTTGCAGTTTGAAGATCTTTATCAATCTGAGCTTTCAGATCTTCAACACTCATAAATGTGATTTCCTTACGAATAAATGAGATGAATTCCAGTCTCATTTCCTTGCCATAGAGATCTCCAGTAAAATCAAACAGATATGCCTCTACTGTGATTTTGTTGTTAATCCACGAGATTGTCGGACGAAAGCCAATATTAACACCGGCATGGTAGAGAAACCCGTTGACCAATGCTTTTGCAAGATAGACTCCATTAGGAGGTAACTGCATCTGATCAACCTTAAGGTTTGCTGTAGGAAATCCCAGGCCTTTGCCACGTCCTGCTCCATGAATTACGGTCCCAGAGAGTGTGTATCGATAGCCGAGGCAGGCAGCAGCATTTTTAAGATCACCAGTAGCAATAAGGCTTCGAATGCGAGTGCTGCTTACCACCTCCTCCCCAATACGAACAGGATCAATAGTAATAACAGAAAACTGATGTATCTCTCCTAACTGGCGTAATAAGGTAATATTTCCCTTGCCACCCTGGCCAAAAGCCCAATTAGCTCCTACACATATGGCTTTTAATAAGGGAGCTCCCTGTGCGATTTGATCAATGAATTGAGTGGCAGTCGTGGCAGCAAGTGCTGCATTAAAGGGAAGGAGCAGTACAGCATCAAGACCTAACGCTTCAAGTAGTTTTATTTTTTGTGGTGTGCTGGTAAGTACTTTAGGAGCCTGTTGAGGCCTTAAAAAAGAGGCTGGGTGTTGATCAAAAGTCATTACTACCACACGTCCTCCATATTTTTGAGCCTCTTCTTGAGCCCGACGAATTAAGGACTGATGTCCTAAGTGGACTCCATCAAAGGTTCCCCCGACAAGCACAAGGGGTTCTTTTAAAAGTGAAAGCTCATTAATGGAGGAAAAGATATTCACTCAATGATGCTAGCAGTGGTTTCAAAAGAACGTAAATCAAAATGGGAAAGATGCAGGGATAGCCGCAATGAAGCCTTCTGGATGGTCTCCATTTTTTTAAGCACCCCGAAGTCGCGATACCTCGGGCAAACTAAGTACCTTAGAGAGGATGATCTCTCGAGGAGTTTCTTTTAATTGAGATGCAGGGAAAGCAGCCTCAACCGAAAAACGGCCTGACTTAGTACGCCTCAAGGATTGGAGGTGGGCTCCACATCCTAAATCATGGCCGATATCATGCACGTAGGTGCGGACGTAGAACCCTTTGCTGCAGACCACACGAAAATCAACTTCAGTACTACGTTGATCTAAAATCTCATGGGTATAGATACGGACAAAACGAGGTTCACGCTCTACGGTTTTTCCAGCACGTGCTAACTTGTAAAGTGGAACACCCTCTTTTTTAATCGCAGAAACCATCGGTGGAATTTGATAAAAGTCCCCATCATATTTTTTAAAAGCAGCCTCCAGGGTCTCTCGATCTAAATGAGGAACAGGATGGGTTTCTAAAACTTTTCCGTCTGCGTCTTGAGAATCAGTGACCACACCGAGTTTCAGTGTACCACGATACTCCTTATCCTCGCTCATGAGGAGATCTTGAATTTTAGTGCCACGTCCTAATGTTAACATGAGGAGTCCTGTTGCTAGTGGGTCTAAGGTTCCACAATGGCCTACTTTTTTGATACCAAGAACACGCCGAACAATCGCAACGACATCATGAGAGGTCATGTGACTAGCTTTGTCAATGAGGAGAACACCATCCATAATAAAATAAAGTGAAGAGTAAGACTAATTGAGGTAGGAAGCAATGCGAGCTAGAACTGCTTTTTCAACTGATTGTAAATTCCCTGAAATACGAGCTCCAGCAGCCATGCGATGTCCTCCCCCATCATATTTTTTACAAAAAGCAGCAGCATCGAAGTGATGGCTTTTAGAGCGAAGACTTAAACGGACTGTTTCTTCAGAAAGCTCTTCAAAGAAAGCAGCAACCTCAACATCCTGTACGGAACGTAGGAGGTCAATGATCCCCTCTGTATCCTCAGGAAGAAGATGCATCGAGCGAGTGATCTCCAAGGTTAATGTAACACTAGCAATATGATGGTCTGGTGAAAATTGAGCATGAGCTAAGGCATATCTTAGCAACTCAAAACGTCGTCGTGGTTGAGAAGAATAGAGTTTTTGAGATAGTTCTCCAACATTGACACCAGCACGAACGAGCTCTGCAGCTATTTTAAAGGTGTGAGCAGAGGTATTGTGATATTGAAAAGAACCAGTATCGGTAGAGAGTGCAACATAAAGGTTCGTTGCTATCTCGGGAGTGATTGGGATAGATTTTGATAAAAATCCCTCTGCAAGCATTTCTCCGGTGGCAGGAGCTGTTGGTTCAATCCAATTTAAATGGCTAAATCTTTCATTGCTCACATGATGATCGATTGCCACCCAAAGCGGAGCGTGTGCTTTTTCCAAAAGGTCATTTCCCAATCGGCTTTTGGTCGCAGTATCCAGGACTAAAATGGCATCAAAAAATTCTGGTTCTTTTGCAGGCTTCGTGATGAAGGAGGCTCCAGGAAGGTGTAAAAATCTCTCTGGCAATCCATCTTCATTCCAGGAAGCAACAGAATGCCCTTCATTTTTCAACCAAAGTACTGCTGCAAGTGTAGAACCAAGCGCATCTCCATCTGGTCGAGCGTGACTTACTACTAAAATACGAGGTGCCTTGATTAGGGCTTCATGAATTTCCGAAAAGGAGCTTTGAACTAAAGGGGTAGAAGTAGCAATCATAATGAGAAATGCATCTGCAAAGTGAGAGTATTTAGCTGGCAGGCTCCTCGTTCACCGTTTCCTGATCGAGTTTGTCAAGTAAATCAATCACATGTATCCCACGTTCGATAGATTCATCTAATTCAAAAATAAGATGAGGGGTATATTTTAAAATAACCCGCTTTGACAATTCTTTTTGAAGAAGAGAGCGGTTTTTAGTAAGCACCTGGAGGGCTTCTTTTTTTTGTGCCCCAGTACCTAAGGCACTAATAAAGACATGAGCTCTTTTAAGGTCAGGAGTAATATCAATAGCGCGTACCGAAACAAGTGGAGCTTTAAAAAGGAGATCACGTGTGATGAGCATACCCAGCTCTCGTTTGAGGAGTTCAGAAACTCTCATTAATCGATGATTCATGGAAGGTGTTGGATGAGGAGTAATGGGGGAAGAGATAAGTGAATAAACCAGGATGTTTTATACTGAGGTGTCATGAAGCCCCATGCAAAGCTTATTCATGGAAGATGGTCGAGGGATGATGATGCTAGTCTATAGTAGTATAGCTTCCCTCAATCACTATTCGAGGCTAACCCAGCAGTGATACGCTTTTCACAAGCCGTCTTAGATTTAGTATGAAATGTTCAGGTTTATTAAAAGCAACTCCATCAAATCAGAGATTCTAAAACGAGGGTATGGTTTCTACTGATCAAACACTCATGAATGGTTATTTATTAGAGTACTTGTGCTACTTTTTCTAATGTGTAGCACTCAATGGTATCCCCTGGTTCATATTCAGTGAAATCGCCTAGTCGAATACCACACTCAAGACCAGAGCGAACCTCTTTCACATCTTCAGTAAAGCGACGTAGCGTAGCAACACCACCATCATAGATCACTTGGCGACGACGAATGACACGAGCCCGAGCTGTTCTTAGGATGCGACCATCGGTCACCATCGATCCAGCAATCATTCCGCGAGTAAGATCAAAAACCTGTTTCACTAAAGCATGCCCTACAATAGCTTCACGCAATTCAGGCTCTAAAAGCCCGGTCATGGCATCACGCATCTGATCTATTAATTCATAAATAATACTAAAGAGTTTAATCTGTACTCCTTCATGGCGTGCTGCTGTTGCTGCAGAGTTTTCTACTTTTGTCCCAAAACCAATGATAATGGCATTCGAGGCACAGGCGAGCATGACATCTGATTCTGTAATAGGCCCAACAGCCGAGTGCATGATTTTTAATTCAATTTTGTCCTGAGGAATATCTGAAAGTGTTCCGATGATCGCTTCCAGCGATCCTTGCATGTCACTCTTTAAAATGACCTGAAGTACCTTTTTCTGATCCTGTTGAATATTTGCAAAAAGACTTTCTAGTGTTGCGCGCTGGGGAGCCGCCAGTTTTGTGCTTCGCAGTGACATAAGACGCTCTTCACTGAGTTGGCGTACGGAGCGTTCTTCACTCATGACGAGTAACTCATCACCAGCGTTTGGAAGACCACTGAAACCAAGAATTTTGACTGGAGTTGAAGGGCCTGCCTTTTTGACAGTTTTGCCAAGGTCATCAATGAGCTGTTTCACCTTGCCCCAATAATT
>WBXG01000017.1 GCA_008932965.1 Verrucomicrobiota bacterium | reverse complement strand
TATCTGGGCTAGCTCTTCATGAAGAGAGGCTGCATTAAGGAAGGCCTGATACTCATAGGAAGTGATGACCTCTTTTTGAGAGGGATCTCCTTGTGAGGCTTGGGATGCTTGTGAGAGGAGGTATGGGCTACTGATCCAAAGAAGAGCAGTAGCACATAGGGGAAACGATATTTTCATGAGGGGGACTGAAAGATAAGCAATATAGTTCCCAATGGAAGCACAATTTAAACAAAATATTTCCTACCCATCGTGATGAGGAGGCCGCGAAGGCTCATGGGGCAAGGTGTGTGAAGAAGCCTGACGATATAGGAGTAAAGTCCTACCTTCCGGATCACCATTTAAGACCAATACAGTAGCCCTAGAGTTTTTCACAAGCCGTAATAGATTGAGTGTGAAATATCATGCCTAAGCGGCTCTATATAAAAATACAAAAAAAATGCTGCCCCGATTGAGAAGCAGCATTCTTTGAAATTATTTATGAAGTAAAAATTATGCCTTACTGTGCTCTTCAATATACTTCACAACATCACCAACTTTTTGAAGCTTCTCGGCATCTTCATCAGGAACTTCAACACCGAACTCTTCCTCGAAAGCCATGACAAGCTCAACAGTGTCGAGTGAATCAGCTCCTAGATCTTCAATGAACGAGGCGTTTAGAGTAACTTGTTCAGCAGTGACGCCGAGTTGTTCGACGATAATATTACGGACTTTTTCTTCAATGGATGTATCAGACATGGTGGTTAATTGGATTAATTGGAGTCAAGAAGTAGAGATTCGTGCATCTTTTGGCAATATTTTTATTTAAAAAATGCATCTCATACCCTTTCTATTCATGCAACGATGCATTAGAGAAATCCTCAGAACTATCCTGAGAAGTGATGGATTGAGTATGCGTATACTCGGGATGCCCCACGAGTGAGACCTCAATGTTGTAGGGGACCCCCTTTTTCATACCGAGGGTTGGAATTGTTTCCGTATAAACGACACTTTCTTTGGGATTGATGATCACAACGCTAGCGATCGAATCAAAGGATCGATCTTCCGACCACCGAGTGATCACCATTCCACTTTGTTCTTTGAGAAGAATTTCAAGGCGTTGATTCGTTGAAAAATCAAGAAAGAGAACCTTCTTAGTGTTATTGGTTACTTTAAAAGAAACATGTAATTGAGGAGTCTCACTTAATGAGAAGAAAATTGGTTCTACAATGATTTGTGATGAAGGAAGGATCGTTTTATTAGGAATAATCTTGATTACATTAAGACACTGACTCGCCCATTTTTTCATCTCCTCTTGAATAGAATGCCGAGGGACGAGCAGAGAACTTCTATAAATCGAATTGGTAGCAGCCTCTGCTGCAGCCTGACGTGCCTCCTCACGTTCAATAAAGAAAGGACTGTTTTCTTGTGGAGCGGTTGACTGCGTCATCTCCTCTATTGCTGAGCGTGAGATAGAATTGGTTTTTTCAATGCTGCAGATTCCATTACAACTAACGCTCATGAATCCCAAAAAAAGAAGGTAGTACGACAATTTCATGATTTCAAAGAATCACCTTTTTTTTTAAACTTCTCAATCACGAATCTTGACCCCAGTTTTATTTCTTATTTCATGCAACGTATTTCCTCTCCCTCCTTTTGGAAAAATGGTTCTTATTTGGCGTTATCCATTCTCATCTTCGGAATTATTGGAGCAGGCATGACAATTGGGATCTATGCGCAGCATGTCTATTCCACTCATGAGGCTCAGATTATTAGTAAAGAGGGAACCATCGCTGCACTCTATCCTCACCGACTCGCAAAAAAAATTACTCCTCATCAAATAGCTAAGATTACGTTTCAAGGGCAAGCCTCTCTCTTTCCATACAAGGCAGAAGTTATTTCGGTGAACCCAACCATGTTAGGAAGGAGATCTCTTCTCCTGGTAAAACTGCAGCTCTTCGTTGGAACTCCTAAAAACAATGGTCTTTATTCGGAAAAGCAAGATGCATGGATCCCCGGCACCCATTGCACGGTGACCATCGATACGACTATTCCCCCCATTCACTAGCTCATGAGGATTTGTTTCCGAGTATCTCTAAAATACGTAGTGCCCTGGTTTCTTGCACTCGTTACGGGAATAGCCATGAGCTGCACCTTCCCTCCTTATGATCGTGAAGTATTCGCATGGGTCCCTTTTGTCGCTTTTCTACCACTGATATCAGCCCTTTTCTTTTCGCCACTTCCAGCTTCTTTTCTGAGGCGTTTAAGTTTCACTTTTTTTCTCAGTTTCTTTGCTGGCTCTATTTTTTTTCTTCTCACGCTAGAATGGATTACCACTGTGGCCTGGGAAGGATTAGTCACCCTCCCTTTTTACTTAGCTCTCTATATGGGTTTCTGGGGAGTCTTTGTTGGAATGATTCTCAGGTTTTTTTTAGAAGGCTCTGGATATCACAACTTCTCTTCGCTTAAAAATCTTCTTATCTCCGTATTAGCTGCTGCGAGCTGGAGTGGCTTAGAATGGCTTCGGGGAACTTTATTTACTGGCTTTGGATGGAATTCTTTTGGAGTAGCCTTTCATCATACAATTCCTTTGCTTCAAATCAGTGATATTACTGGCGTTGCTGGGCTCTCTTTTCTCGGTGTGATGACCTCTTGCTGTCTTGCTCTCGCAATTAAGCGCTTTGTGGAGGAATCAAAACAAAAAAAAATCACCATGCCGCTTTGCCTAAGATTTCATGGCGATATCCTATCAATACTTTTCTTGATTCTCGCAGTCATGATTTATGGACTGCGTGAAATGGTTGCTCCAGCACCGCTTAAGAAAGTGCTCTCCATCGTGGCTATTCAAGGAAATATTCCACAAGATCATAAATGGAATCGTGCTTTTGAAGAGACAATCATGAACACCTATTACCGTGAATCCCAAACGGCTCTCGCTCTCCATCCCGATTTGATTGTGTGGCCTGAGGCGGCAACCCCTCGACCTCTCCTAGGTGATCAGAAAACTTTTTCTCAAGTCAAACAGCTCTTAAAACAAGGTTCTGCCGATTTTCTTATCGGTTCATTGCATTTTGAAGAGGAGCCTCAACGGGATTACAATGCTGCCGTTTTACTTAA
Organism: Verrucomicrobiota bacterium; assembly: GCA_008932965.1. Taxonomy (GTDB): domain Bacteria; phylum Verrucomicrobiota; class Verrucomicrobiia; order Chthoniobacterales; family UBA6821; genus CAIWMF01. The sequence goes on along the minus strand of WBXG01000017.1, from coordinate 25,589 downwards.
TGCAAAACCTATTCCAGGTATTTCAGAAATCCAATATTATGCCAAAACGCATCTTCTCCCTTTTGGCGAATACATTCCGTGTCGTCAGAGCTTCCCCCTTTTTCAATGGATCATTGGAAATCGTATTTTAGGTGACTTCGATGCAGGTCCAGGCCCAAAGCTCCTCTCACTCTCTCATCAGAAAATAAAAGTAGCTCCCCTACTCTGCTTTGAAGATACACTTGGTGACCTTGTAAGACAATTTGCACTACTTGGAGCACAAGGCCTCATCACATTGACCAATGATGGATGGTTTGGACATTCAGCTGCTTCCAAACAGCATGTCACCAATGCTCTCTTTCGTTGTGTGGAGACAAAACTCCCAATGCTACGCGTTGCCAATACTGGAGTGACTTGTCTCATCGACCGCTTTGGGCGGATTACCCATCAACTTGAAGATGATCATGGTAGTACTTTTTTCGAGGGAATCATGGCAGCCCCGTGGAACCTCCCCTCCTACCCCTCACCCACTTTTTATTCAAGGCATGGGGATCTTTTTGCACAGGGATGTTTAGTAGTACTACTTGGAAGCATTCTGATTTTCTTATTCAAAAGAAATAAGAAGGAATAAAATATTTTGAAACATGATTTTTAACACCCTCCCCTTTTTCTTTTTTTTGATCGTAGTCCTCATTGTTTATTGGAGTCTTCCCTCAGACCGATGGCGACATCCTTTTCTATTTGCAGCTAATTTCTTTTTCTACGGCTGGTGGAACTGGAAATGCACAGGACTCCTTTTTACTGTTATTGTGATCTCTTATTTTGCTGGAAGGCTCCTAGAAAGAACAGCTGAGCTTCACAGAAAGAGGCTCATGGTCGGTGCTTGCTCTTTGCTAATCCTCATCCTTGGCTATTTTAAATATACTAACTTTTTTTTAGAATCACTTCACACTGCTTTCACAAAAATGGGAGGAACTTCAGGCTGGACAACCCTGAACATTATTCTTCCTGCAGGAATTAGTTTCTATATTTTCCAAGCGCTCAGTTATGTCGTGACGGTTTATCGACAAACATTGGTAGCGGAAAAATCGTTCATACGCCTGGGCGTCTATCTCTCCTTTTTTCCACATCTTGTTGCAGGGCCGATCATTCATGCACCCACCTTTCTTCCACAACTGCAGAAGAAACGTTCTTTTGATCCCTCTTTTTTTATCGAAGGATGTCGAAAGTTCGCTTTGGGATTTCTCTACAAAGCGGTCTTTGCAGATCATCTGGCGGCCTTTGTGAATCCCATTTTTGAAAAGGTAGAGAATCAAGCTGCTCTGAAACTCTTTGGGGGATGCTTAGGATTTTATGGCCAGATCTATTTTGATTTTGCTGGCTATTCATTGATGGCTATCGGAGTGGCTCAATTACTAGGGTACACGCTCCCTGAAAATTTTCATTTCCCCTATCGTGCAACATCCTTAATCGATTTTTGGAGACGATGGCACATTTCGCTTTCTACCTGGTTACGTGACTATGTCTATATTCCACTAGGAGGAAATCGCTGCTCACTTCCCCGAAACTACGCTAATATCATTATCACTATGTTTCTTGGTGGAATGTGGCATGGGGCAAGCTGGAATTTTTTGCTCTGGGGTGGGATTCACGGAGTGGCACTGTGTCTTAATCATCTCTGGCAACGTTCGAGAGAAAGTGCAGGAAATGATATGAGTAAAGAATTTTTTTCATTTTCAAACATCAGTGCATGGCTCCTAACTCAAGGAATTATTTTTCTCTGTTGGATTCCGTTCCGAGCAGCTACCTGGAGTGATACGCTCTACATCATGCATCAGTTTTTCCTAGGAATCACTCGGTTTTCCTATGCACTCTTTGCGCTCAAAATCCCAACCCTAGCTCCCTGCTCGCTTCCTTGGGCTTTATTGATCTTACCGCTCTTCTTCGACACAGCACTTCTTGGAAGCGATCGTTTAAGAAGTCGCTACGCGTTGGCTTCTAATACCGCCTTCTATGTGGCCATCAGCATAGCGCTTCTTTTAGGATTACTCTTCATGAGCACAGGCATGGTCCCATTTATCTATTTTCAATTTTAACGTATCCACTCCTGATGATCCTCGTTTTGATTCCTATTCTCGCAATGTTAGCCCTAGGATTTATTGTTCCTAGCAAGACTCCTCTGAAGTTGAAATCTTTCCTTATTACTCTGTTACTTTGTTTTTCCGCACTGCTGGGGTTACGATTTTTCATTTCCTCCAAATGGTTTTATCCCGAGGCAGATGCCATTACGCACGTTCGTGGCCAAGTAGATCATTTGCTCCATACCCCAGGATGGCAAAAAAAACCGGTTCTTATTTTAGAAGGAAGTAGTGCTACCGAATTTGGAATTAATCCGGAGCTTCTTGAAAAAAAATTAGCCGAAAAGGGAATTGAGGTGACACTTCTGAAACTCTCTCTTCCTGGAGCAAATCATTTTGAACGGCTTTTTATGATGCAGGTTTTTCTTCGAGAGCTTGGAAAAATTCCTCGTGATGCATTAAAACAAGCACCTGCAATTCTATTAAGTGAAGTCTTTGATGCCTATGATCAAAATCCAATTTATCTTTTTTTTAAGGAGGCCAATACTCAACGTTCTTTGGTATGGTTAGAACCGCACAACGCACTAATGGCTTGGAAATCCTTAAAGGCAAGTCTTCAGGAGAATAAAAATCTCACCTGGATTATGCTAGAGCATCTTTTACTGAATCGATTTGCTATAGGAATCTTTTCGACTTTAGAACCTCTCTCCTATCAAAAAAAAGTCTCTCAATTTTGTCCTCTTCAAAAAACTAAAGGAACTTTTGAGTACACAAAGACCAAGGAGGCTTTTGAGAAATCCATGACAGCCTCTCCTAATGCTGAAAAAATCACAATACCACTTCCAGGATGGATGATATATTACCGAGAGCTTTATGAACAGATGGGAACGATGATTCATACGTTAGTTTTTTATGCTCTCCCTGTTCTTGAAGTTCAACGACGTGAGTATCAAACTGCCTTTGCTGCAGCACTTCCTCCTCACACGGTGATGTTAGGCCCCGCTTCACTCAAGTTCATGAAAACATTATTGCAAGAAAACTATTGGTTTGATGGAGTCCATCCCACTGCTGCTGGAGCCCCTTTATTTACCGAATGGCTAGCTGAGGAGATTGCCTCACATTGGTCCGAGATTAGGGCGACGCGTTGGAAATTTTCTGATGAAGGCTCAATCCCTTAATTTTTAATTTATTGTTCTAATGACCCGATCACTCCGTACTCTTGCACGCTTACTACTTAGCAAATGTGGGCATGCTCTAGGAACCTTGGTTGCAACCCTTTCAAAGCGTCCTGGCTTAGAGAAACTCCAGAATCCTGATATATCAGTTCATTTGCTGGTCTCCTCTAAGACATGGCATGCAGGCCTCCTTGCTGCAGTGAGTTTTGAATTTTTTACAGAACGACGTTGGAATATTTTCATTCATGAAGATGGATCGGTTGAAGAAAAAGAACGCTGTCGTATAGAGGCAGTGTTGCCTGGGGTTCATTTTATTTCCAGAGAGGAATCTGAGGCACGAGTCCAACAAGCGTTAGCAAACTATCCTGCATGTTGGGCACATCGCTCAAAGCATAATCTTTTTTTGAAATTTTTTGATATTCCTGTTTTTGCATTAGGTGAACGATTTATCTTCCTCGATTCCGATGTTCTTTTTTATCGCAAACCAGAAGAAATCTTGGATTGGGCCGATGGAGAAAGTGAAGATTTTTTTTACAACGAAGATACGAAGGAAAAATATTGTATTCCTCGGGAAGAGATTGAACAAAAAATGGGGGTGAATCTATGGCCCCGTTTTAACAGTGGACTCATGCTTGTTCCTAAAAAAGCTCTCTCACTCGAACTTGCCGAACAACTCCTCATCACCTTCGAAACAACGGCCCACCATCCTCAATTTTTTGAACAGACCCTCTACGCACTGATGGCTTCTCACTGGAATCATGGAGGAGCACTTCCTTTCACCTATGAAATTAGTTGGGGATTCTTTCGCGATAAAAAAAGTATCACCCGCCACTACGTAGGGGCTTTTAAACACGATATTCTCTACCTTGAAGGACCACTTACTCTTTTTTGGAAAATGTTTTTACGAGGATAAAATTTCACCCAGATATTTCATACTAAAGTATCATGGGTAATGAATAACGGATGATGGGTACTTCAGTCCTGAGCAATATTAGATTTTAAACATTTATTTTCTCCTAAAATATTTTTTTCTTCAGCCTGAAGCCTGAAGGTTGTAGCCTGCAGGCTGATTTTATGGCCTACCTTCGACACACGCTTCTTCCCTCATTTTATCCACGGTTCTGGTTCAAAACAGCCCTGCATCTCGTTATTCCAGGAGGGTATGGATACATTCGCAAACTTCGGAAGATGCAGGATGCGAATTATCAACATGAGCGTGATAAGCATGAGGTCCGTCTCAAGCACCATGGTGAAGGAGGTTGGAAATCGGAAAAAGAGGGTGATCTTCTCAAAAGGGACTATTCCAGCTACGACGAATATGTGACACATCAGCAGCAGAAGCTTGATGAAATGCTCAAGATGAAAGGAGGATTTAGTAATTGGGATATTTGCGAGTATCGTTTGAAATTTTACAGCCGCTTCAAACATTTGACACAGCTCCTTTCACGAGATGCGGTGATTCTCTGCTCAGGTGCCCGCCAGGGAACAGAAGTGGAAGTATTACACGATCTAGGGTTTTTTAATGCTTACGGAATCGATCTCAATCCTGGTCCTGACAACCGTATTGTTCGTGCAGGTGATTTTATGAAGCTTCAGGAGAAAGAGAATTCGATTGATATGCTCTACACCAATTGCGTGGATCATGCTTTCGATCTGGAAGCAATGATGAGAGAGCATGCACGTGTTCTGAAACCTGAAGGTTTTTTACTCTACGATATGGGAACAAATATGGAACAGGGAGCTGGAGGTCCTTTTGAAGCGGTTTCCTGGGATCACACGGAGGATCTTGTCATTCAATTACTCCACCGATTTGAAAAATTAATTCGTGCAGAGCGTGATGAGAACTTTGGTGGAGCTTGGTTGTGGGTTCTACTTCAAAAGAAAAAGCATCAAGAAACTAGCCCAGATATTTCACACTAAATCTATTACGGCTTGTGGAAAGCTCCTCATTACTGCGTTGGTCTCGAATTGTGATTGGGCAGTATGAAATATGCGCGTTAAGCATCCCTGAAAGGGCAAGACGAGCGGGCTAGTCTCTGAAATTTTTGAAACCGAGAGCAATTTCAAAATTCTTACCTTTTAAATAGGTAATAACCTCTTGTAACTCATCGCGTTTTGTCCCAGTAACACGGACATGACGATCTTGAAGGGTGCATTGAACCTTGAATTTTCCTCCCTTGATTGCTGTTGTAATTTCTTTGGCCTTGGGACCATCAAGACCTTGCTTGATGAGAAGCTCTTGGCGGGCATGACCGAGTGGAGAAATATCTGGATTTTTTTGCTCCACGTTGCGCAAATCGACATTGCGCTTCGCCAGCTTTCCAATCATGATTTCACGCAATCCTTGGAGTTTTTTGCTGTCTTGAGCGCTTAAGATGATGGTTTCTGGTTTGGGTTGTTCGATTGTAACAACACTACCTTTAAAATCAAACCGTGTTGCAAGCTCCTTACGAGCTTGATTCACAGCGTTTTCAATTTCCATCCGTTCTATTTCAGAGACAATATCAAAAGTAGGCATGGGGTGATCTTGCCATATTATTTTAAAAATCCTAGTCTAGAAAAAATGTCCTATTCCTACGATCTCACCCATGCAGACCCAAAGAGTTCCCAAGCTGCATTTGAAAATACTCGTGTTCAAAAAATCACACGCCTGACCTCCCCCCGTCTCCTCAAAGAACAATCCCCAGCCTCCACCAAACTCCATAATCATGTTGTTCATTTTCGCTCAACAGCAAGTCGTATTCTCCGAGGGGAGGATCCTCGCTTACTCGTTGTTGTAGGACCCTGCTCAATTCATGATCCGATTGCTGCAATTGACTATGCAGAGCGACTGGCCCACCTTGCAGAGGAATTAAAAGAATATCTTTTTATTGTGATGCGGGTCTATTTTGAAAAACCGCGAACAACCATTGGATGGAAAGGACTCATTAGTGATCCTTATCTCAATGATTCTGGAAAAATAGAGGAAGGAATTATTATTGCGCGGAACCTTCTTTTAAAAATTGCAGAACTTGGCCTCCCTGCAGGAACAGAATTTCTTGATCCCATCATCCCTCAATATATTGCAGATCTTATTACCTGGTCTGCTATTGGGGCTCGCACAACTGAATCTCAGACACATCGTGAAATGGCAAGTGGCCTCTCCATGCCCGTAGGCTTTAAAAATAGTACAGATGGCTATATTGAAACTGCCATTAATGCCATGCGTTCCTCGCGTATTCCTCATAGTTTTCTTGGTATTGATCAGGATGGAATGACGAGCATCGTTACCACGTACGGAAATCATGAAAGTCATCTGGTCTTGAGGGGAGGGCGTCATGGAGCTAATTATTTTCCACATCAAATAGCCCAAACTATTGCTGAACTCAAAGCAGCAGCGGTTCCTCCTGCCATCATGATCGACTGTAGCCATGCCAATAGTGGCAAAGATCCAATGCAACAGGAAGAGGTATGGAAGAGCATTTTACAGCAACGTCTGGAAGGCAAAAGGGAGATCGTCGGAGCCATGATTGAAAGCTTTCTTGAACAAGGAAATCAGCCGCTTCCTCAAGATCTTTCCCTTTTACGCTACGGAGTATCGATCACTGATTCCTGTATTGATTGGGAGACAACACAGAGAATGCTGCGCAGCATTGCTGAATAAAAGAAGCCATGAGAGAATCCCTCATCTTAACCCAGATATTTTATACTGATCGTGACGAGGAGACCGCGAAGACTAATGGGGCGAGGCGAGTGATGAAGTCTGACGACGGCAGTGTGTATACACACTGCCCGAGGAAGACTTCGAGATCAACGCAGCATCCATCTGACTTCCCGTTTTCTACAGTAGATCGGGATGAAATATCCGGGTTACCCCTGGATTCCAGAAAGATGGAATGGGAAGAAGGAGCACTCTACTTCATAGGAAACAAATTATGCCAATTACGAATTTAGAAACGTCATAGTCATTTGACTCTACCTTATTGATGGGAAAATTACTGATTAAAGAGGCCTCGCTTGTTGCTATTGATTTTGAATCTGCTGGAGAATCTCCTGGAGAAACGACCTATCCTATTCAAGTCGGAATGGCCTCCATGAAAGAGTTACAATTACAACCGACGCTGTTTTTTCGATCTTATTTACAAATCGGACGCCCTGTTACCTGGAGAGCACAGCAACTGCATGGCATTTCTGATCATCATCTTAAGGAGGCCCCTACAATGCAGGCGCTCTGGCCAGAGTTTAAAAAACGTCTTGCTAGTCGCTATCTTGTAGCCCATGGACATGGTACTGAACGCCGCTTCTTACGTGCCTTCCCGATGCATGGCTTTGGTCCATGGATTGATACATTGACTCTGAGTCGCGAGATGATTCCAGGACTTCCTTCCTACAAGCTTGAAGATCTCATTACTCATTTTGGACTTTTAGAAAAATTAAGAAAAATACTCCCTGATTTCCGTTGGCACGAAGCACTCTCAGATGCCCTTGCTTGCTTAGTCTTACTGTTGCATCTGATCCAAGAAACAGAACTTTATGAAGAGCCTATTGAATTCTTAACTCGGACTCGTAAAAAAAACTGTTAACCCGGATGTTTCATACTGAAGTGTCATGAGGCGCCGTGCAAAGCTTATTAGTACAAGGCAGGCGAGCATTTTGATGCAGGGCTGTATGTGTATATACTGCTCAAATCAAAATGTGAGTCTAACGCAGCATCCATCTGACTTCCCGGCTTCCGTAGTAGATCGGTGTGAAATATGCGGGTTAAGTTAGAAAAGTGACACTTTTAATCCAAAAATACTCTCCAAAAGTAGTTCTTATCGTTGTTTGGAGTCTTTGATTCTGCTCCCAAGAGAGCTCTTGGTTTAACAGTGCCACCATTGTTGATCCAGAGCCACTCATCCAAACTGTGATTACTTCAGGTAGCTTTAATAACCACTCTTTTAAGACTGGAAGGAGAAGGTACTTTTCAAAAACAGGAAGCTCGAGATGATTGAAAAGGGTGATCTCATCGTGAGTCATTGGCTCTTTTGGGGTCCACTTTTTTTTGTCCCAGTGCTGGTAAGCCCAAGTGGTATCTACGGAAAAGGGAGGCTTGATTAGAAGCAGGTTCCATGCTGGAAGAGGCGCTGCTTCAGAGAGAATTTCACCACGGCCACGGCACCATGCAGGTTTCCTTTGTAAAAAAAAGGGGACATCTGATCCTAGTGATACGGAGAGGAGATGCAGCTCCTCCTCGACTAAAGGCTTTTTGAAAAGAGCATTCATACCTTGTAGCACCGCAGCTGCATCACTACTCCCCCCACCTAGCCCTGCTCCATATGGGATTTTTTTTAACAGGGTGATAGAAACTGGCTCTTGAATACCAGTTGCTTTCTGAAAAGCATGAGCAGCTTGTACGCATAGGTTCTTTTCTCCAAGTGGCAGGGAAGGATCATTGCAGGTGAGTGTTATTGGAATGGGAGCAGCAGTATGAGTGCAGGTAATTTCAAGCTCATCAGCCAGAGTAATAGGTGCCATCAACGTCTCAATTTCATGATATCCATCAGCTCTTTTGTTTAAGAGCTGCAGCGAGAGATTGATTTTTGCTGGTGCTAAGAGCGTTAGAGAGGAGGCTGACATAATGAAAAAATAAGGAGTGGAGTCTCCTTGAAAGGATATTTCATACTCCATCCATTATGGCTTGTGGAAGCTTGGCCCCTTCATGTCAAGTTACTAAGCCTGCATGAGGTGAGGAATGGCTTTAAACCAACTTTGATGCAAGATCTCTGTGCTCCAGCTATATTCTTTTTCATCTAGTTGAATAGAGAGTATTGTTTCCTTAGTGACACTTCCTAAACGGGTAAAGGGAAGACCCGAAGCCTGTAACTCTTGCTCTACTTGTTCCACCTGCTGGGCCTTAGTTGAAAAAATAATTCGACTCTGTGATTCGTTAAAAAGAGCAACATCATCTCGTATTCCTTTTTTTCCTAAATCGATACACGCTCCAAAAAGTTTTACTTCGGCTTTATTGGAATCTCCAAAACAGGCTTCGGCAAGGGCTACTGCAAGACCTCCTTCAGAACAATCATGGGCACTTCGAACCAGGCCAGCTCGAATGAGGGAAAGAAGTTGTTTATGAATGGCTTTCTCATATTCAAAATCAACACGTGGAGGGAGCCCCTCTTTTCTTCCATGTGAAGCTAAGAGATAATGGGAACCTCCAAGCTCACTCCCAAGCTCCCCAAGTAAAAAAATCACATCTCCCGGTTCTTTAAAAAATTGAGTTGTGATCTGCTCTCTTTTCTCAATGAGGCCCACAAGGGCTACTGTGGGAGTCGGATCGATGGAGGCAAGTTGACTTTCGTTGTAGAGACTGACATTTCCCCCAGTCACGGGAATATCAAAAGCACGGCATCCTTCGGAAATTCCTTCAACCGCTGCACGCAACTCATAGAAACTTTCTGGTTTGTGAGGATTTCCAAAATTCAGATTATCGGTAGCACCGATAGGAACAGCTCCAGAACAGGCTAAATTACGAGCTGCCTCGGCAACAGCAATTTTTGCTCCTTCGTGAGGATCAAGAGAACAATAAATGGCATTACAGTCACTTGTTGCTGCCAAGAATTTATTGGCCTCACGCACATAAAAAACAGCAGCATCTGAACCAGGTGGAACAACTGTCCCTGTCTGTACTGTATGATCGTATTGACGCCAGATCCATTGTTTGGAGGCAATGCTTGGGTGTGCTAAGAGCTGATGTAATACGATTATAGGATCACATTCTGCAACCGTTGTGAGATCAAGGGGTGCTGGAGCCTTCCAAGTGGCAGCCTCTCGTTGATACAGTGGGGCCTCGTCAGCAAGGGTCCGTGCAGGAATATCAACAACAAGATCCTTTCCTCGCTTTACCTTCATCTTTCCATCATCAGTCACACGGCCAATCAACCCATAAGGCAGCTCCCATTTTTCAAAGATACGTTGAACAGTGGCCTCCTCGCCCTGATGAACAATGACGAGCATCCGCTCTTGGGATTCACTTAAAAGAAGCTCATAAGAAGTTAAATCGGCTGATCTCTTAGGAACCAAATCAAGGTCAATTTCAACTCCGGTACCGCCACGGCTTGCTGTTTCACAGGTAGAGCAGGTCAGGCCTGCTGCCCCCATATCTTGAATGCCAGCGACACATCCACTTGCAAGAAGCTCCAAGCAGGCTTCTAAGAGTAATTTTTCTCGAAAAGGATCCCCCACTTGAACTGCAGGACGATCGGCTTTTGATTCTTCGGTGAGTTCGCGTGAGGCAAAAGCAGCTCCCGCAAGTCCATCTCGGCCCGTTTCTGCTCCAACATAAAATATAGGATTCCCAATTCCTTTGGCAGCACCCCGAGCAATCTGCTCATGCTTTAAGACCCCAAGACAAAAAGCATTGACCAAAGGATTGCCGTTATAACTAGGATCAAAATAGACCTCTCCTCCAATGGTGGGAACACCAATGGAATTGCCATAGTGCCCAATACCGGCGACAACGCCAGAGAAAAGCTGGCGATTATCACGGGCACGTAATGAATCTCCCGAGATAGGTCCAAAGCGGAGTGAGTTTAAAAGAAAAACAGGGCGCGCCCCCATCGTAAAAATATCACGAATGATACCACCAACACCAGTTGCAGCCCCTTGGAATGGCTCTACAGCACTGGGATGATTGTGGCTCTCTATCTTAAAAGCAACAGCCCAACCATCTCCGATATCAATGACCCCTGCATTCTCCTCTCCAGCCTTGACCAACACCTTGCTTCCAGTAGTGGGAAATTTTTTAAGTTCCAAGCGCGAGTTTTTATAAGAACAATGCTCGCTCCACATGACCGAAAAAACCCCAATCTCCTCACGATTAGGTTCGCGACCTAAGAGAGAGAGAATTTTTTGATACTCCTCACTGGAGAGACCATGTTGCTCTGCAAGAATAGAAGGTGTGAGTTGAGGTGAGGATGAAAGCGAAGACATCGTTGTTAGTTTAATGCGTCCTTGGGATTAAATTATAGTGAGGTACCTGCACCATGGTGAACATGATCTAATATCGATTCAAAAATCATACGTCCATCAGTACTTCCTAGAAGCTCGTCACAAGCGCGTTCCGGGTGGGGCATGAGGCCAAAAACATTTCTCTTTTGGTTGCAAATGCCAGCAATATTTTCACAAGAGCCATTGGGATTGGCATCCTTGGTTATCTCCCCTTTTGAAGTAGCATAGCGCAGCAATACTTGATCCTTGTCATGGAGTTCTTGAAGTGTTTCTTCTTTTGCAAAATAGCAACCCTCTCCGTGAGCAATGGGAAGATGCAACACAGATCCAGAAGAGATTTTTTTTGTGAAGGGAGAATCACTTGTTTCCACACGCACAAGACGCTCTTCACACCGAAAAAGAAGATTGCGATTGCGTATGAGTGTTCCAGGTAAAAGCCCTGCCTCACACAGAATTTGAAAGCCATTACAAATACCCAAAATCAATGTGCCGGAGGCTGCAGCCTTTTGAACTGCTTGCATAATAGGAGAAAAACGGGCAATGGCACCGCACCGGAGATAATCTCCATAAGAAAAACCACCTGGTAAAAGAATGAACTCAAAGGAATCAAGTGACTTTTCTTGATGCCAGACTAATTCTGCAGTGACATTTTCAAACGAACGCAAGGCTTCCAAGGCATCGATATCACCATTAGAACCAGGAAATTGAAGAACAGCGCAACGCATTGTTAGGAGATAACCTCAAGGCAATAATCTTCCATCACAGGATTGGAAAGGAGATCCCGACAGGCCTGATGAAGTTCTTCCTCAGTGGCTCCTTCGATATCGAGCTCGATTAATTTTCCAATACGTAGAGAGCTTACCCCATGGAGCCCCAAGTGTTCTAAAGCATGTGCAGTGGCAACCCCCGCTGGATCAAGGACTGCAGCTTGTGGCATGATGGTGATGCGAACTTTCATAAGCCTATAAAAATCTATGACAACCTCCTTTCCGGCAAGAATAAAATGATTTTCTTAGTATCGAAATTTCATACTGGTCGTAACGAGGAGGCCACAAAGGCTGATGGGGTCAGGCAGGCGAGTATTTTGACGCTGGGATGTATGAGTCCCTACTGTCCAAATCACAATTCGAGACCAACGCAGTAATGATGAGCTTTCCACAAGCCGTAATAGATTTAGTGTGAAATATCCGGGTTAAAGCCAGGGCAGTCTCCACCGCGGTCTCCCGACTGCCGGTGGTTTCTGCATCAGGATTTGCAGCGCCTCGCGACGAACTAGTATGAAATATGTGGGCTAACGCAGCATCCATCTGACTTCCCGGTTTCCTCAGGCGATCAGTATGAAATGTTCCGGCTAAGGTCAACGATCTTGTGCTCTGCATAAACTTTCTTTAATATTGTTTGATTTTCTATGAAACCATCATCACGTGCCTTCTTAAAAGAGCTCCTTGAAACCCCATCTCCTTCTGGCTTTGAAACACGTGGCCAGCAGCTTTGGATTGACTATGTAAAACCTTTTGCAGACCAGGTCACTGTTGATAGTTATGGGAATGCCTTTGCGACAATCAACCCTGAAGGCTCTCCAAAAATCCTTTTTTCTGGTCATATGGATGAAATAGGAATGATGGTTTCCTTTATTTCTGAGGAGGGATTTCTTTACTTCAAAGGGATCGGCGGTATCGATCAGGCACTTGTGCGAGGCCAACGTGTGACGATTCATAGCTCAAGCGGCCCCATTCCAGGAGTAACAGGACTCCTTGCAATTCATCTTCAGGAGCCGGAGGATCGCAAAAAAGTCCCCCATCTCCACGAAATGTATATCGATATTGGAGCTAGCTCACGCAAGGAAGCAGAGAAGCTCGTTCATATCGGTGATGCAATAACCTACACTGCTGGTTTTGTGGAGCTCGCTGGAGGACGCTTTGCTGCACGAGGCTGTGATAATCGTATTGGGGCCTGGGCAGCTGCAGAAGCTTTTTGCCTAGTTGCCAAAAATCGAAAAAATCTGAAAGCCTCTGTTGTTGCTGTCTCCACCATTCAGGAGGAAAATGGACTCTATGGTGCATCGATGGCAGGATATAGCATTCATCCCGATGTGGCTCTCGTCGTTGATGTGACTCATGCTACAGATATCCCCAATTGTTCCAAGCCGCAACACGGTGATGTGCGCTTGGGTAAAGGACCGGTCCTGAGTGTGGGAAGCACTAATCATCCCATCGTCAATGAACTCTTACGCAGTGTTGCTAAAAGCAAAAAAATTGCACTTCAGGTAGAAACTAATCCCCGTTGGACAGGAACTGATGCTGATGCCATCTTTTGTCAAAAAGGAGGGATTCCGACCGTTTCCATTGGAGTTCCCAATCGCTACATGCACTCCCCCGTAGAGATGATCCATTTTTCTGATCTTCAAGAGACAGCAGAGCTCCTTGCCGCCTTTGCCCTTGCTATGAAGAAAAAGGAGCAGTTGAAACTCCCTCTTAATTGTGAATAAAAAATCCAGGCACATCTGCATGCTTTGATATCAAAACCTGAAATGGACTTCATCTAGTGCAATTCTATCTCATGTTAGACCATACTGACTTGTTCCCTCATGAAACATCAAACTACCCCCCAACAACTCTATCTAGAACTTCCCTCTGCGCCCGGTTATCAGTATCCGATCCTGATCGGCAGGGATATCATAACCCGGATATTTCATACTGATCGTGATGAGGAGGCCGCGAAGGCTGATGGGGCAAGGCGAGCGATGAAGTCTTCCTCGGGCAGTGTGTATACACACTGCCCGAGGAAGACTTCGAGATCAACGCAGCATCCATCTAACTTCCCGGCTTCCGTAGGTGATCAGCATGAAATATCCGGGCTAGAGAGCTTAGAAACCTTTCTCTCACTAGAGCAGAAGGTGGTCATAATTACGGATCATCATGTCAAAAAACTGTATGGTGATGCGTTGCTTGAAAAACTACTCCAGCGTGGTTTTCAGGCCCAGCTCCTCTCATTCCGAGCTGGAGAAAAATCAAAAAACAGCAGGGTAAAAGAACGCCTTGAAGGTGAAATGCTCCGGCATCAATGTGGACGTAATACAATGATCGTGGCCCTAGGAGGGGGAGTCGTTGGGGATCTTGCAGGCTTTGTTGCAGCGACCTACATGCGAGGAATTCCCTACATTCAGATACCAACAACGTTACTTGCAATGGTTGACAGCAGTATTGGTGGAAAAACAGCTATTAATACGATTTATGGAAAGAATCTCATTGGGGCGTTTTGGCAACCCACAGCAGTGATTGCCGACCTTAATTTTTTAACAACACTCTCCCAAGAACAGATGATCAATGGCCTCATGGAAGCCATTAAAATATTCCTAACAAATGATCGAGATCAATTTTTTTTCGTACAAGAACATCTTGCCCAACTTTTGATTCCAGATCTTGATTTGCTAGAGGGGGTAGTTATCAAGGCGGTAGAACAGAAGATGGCTCTTGTTCACAAGGATGAAAAAGAATCTGGTGAACGGATGATTTTAAATTTTGGTCACACCATAGGGCATGCTATGGAGCAGGTTTCTCAATATAAAATCATGCATGGATATGCCGTAGGGTTAGGAATATTAGTCGAACTCAAAATCAGTGAACTCCTAGGAATCTGCTCCAAAACGGAAGCAGACATGATCGTTGATTTTTTTCATCAATTCAAATTAACCCGGATATTTCATACTAATCGTAACGAGGAGGCTGCGAAGGCTGATGGGGCCAGGCGAGTGATGAAGTCTAACGACGGCTGTATGAGTCCCTACTGCCCGAGGAAGACTTCGAGCTCAACGCAGCATCCATCTGATTTCCCGGTCTGCGCAGGTGATCAGAATGAAATATTTGGGTTAGATCCCATGCTCCTAAGCAGCATGAATCCTAATGATCTTCTCGAAGCAACACGTTATGATAAAAAAAGAGGCTCAAGAGCGATTCGAACCGTTTTATTGAGTCAGATTGGTAAGGTTGATAGAACCCAAGGATCGGTCATTCACGAAATAGACGATACAATCGTTCTGAAGGCCTTAAAAGAAGTGATACTATGATACCCCCTTTTGAATTATAAAAAAATGAACACATTCGGACACCTTTTTAAAATTACTACCTGTGGTGAATCACATGGAGGTGCTGTGGCAGTGATCATCGATGGATGCCCTCCCGGTTTGGCTATCACGCCTGAGGAGATCCAGCACGAATGCGATCGTAGAAGACCAGGACAAAGTGCACTGACAACACCTCGCCAGGAACGAGATCAGGTCCACATTCTCTCTGGAGTCTTTGAGGGGCATACATTGGGAACCCCTATTTTGCTGCTTGCTTATAATGAAGATAGTCGTCCAGGAGATTACGAAGCCATCAAAAATGTCTATCGACCTTCTCATGCAGATTTCACCTACCAGCAAAAATATGGGCGTCGTGATTTCAGAGGAAGCGGTCGTGCAAGTGCTCGAGAGACATGGGCCCGTGTAGCTGCAGGAGCCATTGCCAAAAAATATTTGAAACAGCATTTCAATATTGAAATTCTAAGCTATGTCGAGCAAGTAGCGAGACTACGTACGACCATAGATCCTCGAAGCGTCTCTGCAGAGACCATTGAAAGCAACCCTTTGCGCTGCCCTGATCCTTTAATGGCTCCCTCCATGATGGAATTGATTGAATCAGTACAACAGACAGGAGACTCCGTTGGTGGGGTGATTCAAGGAGTCCTGCGTCATGTTCCAGTAGGACTTGGAGCTCCTGTCTTTAACAAACTCTCAGCTGACTTAGGAAAAGCGATGCTTGGGATTAATGCTGTGAAAGGATTTGAAATCGGATCCGGATTTGAAGGGACAACCTTACTTGGAAGTGAGCACAACGATGCTTTTATTTTACGAAATGAAAAAATGAGCTGCTTAACCAATCATGCGGGAGGAATCTTAGGAGGCATTTCCACAGGAGAGGATATCCTTTTTCGTGTTGCCTTTAAACCTGTCTCAACGATTGCCAAGGAGCAACAGACACTCAATGTAGCTCAAGAAGAAATCAGTATCTCAGTTCAAGGTCGTCACGACCCTTGCGTCCTGCCACGTGCAGTTCCTATCGTCGATGCCATGGCCGCACTGGTTTTGATGGATCATTACCTGCTCCATAAAGCTCAGAATCAGTAGTACATTAAAAAACAATCTAAGATAAAAGTGATTCATAGAAATATAGCACCCCAAATAAAATGCGATTTGGAATTATAGGTTTTGGACGTTTGGGTCAATGTTGGTCAGAGCTCCTGTTACCCTATGGTAAAGTGATGGCCCATGACGCTATTCTCAAGACGAGCCTCATCAAGGGTGTAAGCTTAGTTCCCTTAGAGGAGCTAAGAGATACTGAGGTTCTTCTTTTAGCGGTTCCTATCTCTTCATTTCAAGAGTGCTGTAAACACGTAGCTAAAATTATTTCCCCTTCCACTCTTCTTGTCGATACCTGCTCTGTAAAAGTATTTCCCATGCAAATCATGAGTGAACTCTTTCCACAGAAACAACCGATCATGGCAATACACCCCCTTTTTGGTCCTAATTCTATACTAAAATCAGAAGGCACACGTGGTCACAAAATAGTGCTTTGTACTAGCCCACAAGAGGAAAGAGCTCATAAGATGATCGAGATTTTTCAACATATGGGATTAGAAATCATCTCTCTTACTCCAGAAGAGCATGATATGCAAAGTGCCAGTATGCAGGCCCTAGTCCATTTTATTGGAAGAGCCCCGATGCTGACTACTCCACCAGGAATCCTTTCAACACCTAGTTTTGAACTTCTACAAAAAATGGTTCGCAGTGTTACAGCAGACAGTGAAGAGCTTTTTGGAGATATGCACCGCTACAATCCATACACCCACTCTGTTCGAGAAAAATTTTTGAAAGAGCTTTCGATACTGCACCATACTTTAACCTAGTTAACCCGGATGTTTCATACTGATCGTGACGAGGAGGCCGCGAAGGCTGATGCAGACAAGGAAGGTGATGGATTGCGACGACGGCTGTATGTTTCATACTGCCCGAGGAGCAATTCGAGACTGACGCAGTATCCATCGGGTGTTCGCAAGCCGCAGCAGAATCAGTATGAAATATCCGGGTTAATCAGGCTATCTTTATGAAAACACTCCAAGAGCTCCGAGCCGAGGTCGATCAGATCGATACATTCATTATAGAACAACTCGCCCGACGCAATCATCTCTCTTCCATCATTGGATTTCTCAAACTTCAAGAGAAACAGAACATTCATGATCCAGCACGAGAAGAAGAATTGAAAAACAAACATGCCTCCCTCGCAAAAAGCTACAACCTTGATCCTCTCTTCATTGAACATCTTTTTAATGTGATTTTACGACATTCCAAAAAATTACAGAAAAAAAGCAAACAAGATATGCCCCCTACTTCCCCATGCCCCCCATCATCCATTGCGGATTTTTTCTAGGGAATAGAATCGAGAGCAAAAAAGCTCTCCAATGCCATACACCGTGAGCCTGAGCCTCGGTAAGCAATGGCCTTAAAATAGTGTACGAGCGCCTCCAAACAGCCTCATCGAGTGCTGATTTGATAATCTCCCGATCAAGCGGCATCCAGTCGGCAGGAATATTTCTTACCTGAGCCCAGTTTTTGAGTGCACGCTGTGCCACCTGCCCCCGATAAATTCTTTTACTGTGTTGGGAACCATGGGAAGCAGGTTGCCATAGTTTATCAAGCACCACCGTTTCACAAAAAGCGATCGGTTCTAGCATTCCACACTTGATCCAATAATCGCGATCCTCCATCGGTTCATACCCAGTTACAAAGCCGCCACATTTTTCGTGAAGACTCTTTCTCACGATAGCTGAGCCAGGAGTAATGATAGCATTCCTCCAAAAAATGCGTTGTGATCCTGCGGGTGGCTGACCAGCCGCATAATTAAATCCATTGAGACGGGCTTGTTCTGGAGGTTCACGTTGTTCCAAAACCATGCCATAGGCAACCCCTACCTTTTGCTTTAATGCTGCTTCTCGTAATTTCTCCAGCGCCTGTGAAAGCAATCGATCATCTGCATCAAGAAAGAGCAACCAATCGCCCTTTGCCTGCGAGGCCCCATAATTTCTAGCACGAGACACCCCCCCATTTTCCAAATGAAAATAGCGAATCACATTTTTAAATAAATCTGCAACCGAAGCTGTCGCATCACTACTCCCATCATTAACTAGAATAATTTCAAGAGGGGCTGTTGTTTGGGAAAGACATGACTCGAGTGTTTTTTTTAAAGTCGTAGCTGCATTATAGGCTGGGATAATAATGCTAATAGAGTCCATAGGTTCCATTATTGAGAAGAACAGGGGTGAATGCCATTTAGTAAGATACCCTAGATCATCTCTATTGGGATAGGGACTTAGAAAACCTCATTTATCTATGAAGAAGATGTTTTGCGAAGTCTCGGTAATTTTTTTGAAATAGTTCTTGTGTATGGTGCGTACGAGCATGTGCATAGGAGGCAGCAGCACGCTCTGAAACCTCTTGATCTGATAAGGAAGAAAACTCAAGAGCAGCCTCCATGACCGCTTCTACTGAACCTTCTGTAATGAGAAGTCCAAAATCCCCAAGATCTACCGAGGCTTCTCTCGTACAAATAGGAACCATACCCGCGTGCATGGAATGAATGACAGATCCAGCTCCTCCCTCGGCACTCGAGGGATAGATAATAGCAGCATGGGTCTTTGAGATTGTGCTAAAGGCATCAGAAGCCATATCGATCCATCCATGAAAAGTAATATTGGGGGTATGGAGCAATTCTTTTTCATAAAGACGAAAGAAATCTCTCTCCTTCTCTGGACGTCCACAGACGGTGAGTGAAAGCTCTGGCATCCTTGCAAAAGCATCGAGTACTAAATCAAGACCCTTGTGCACCATTCCATAACTTCCTACCCAAAGAAAATGCTTCTTTGCAACAGAAAGATCGCGCTCTTGAGGATAATCAAATTCATAAGCAGAAGAGAGAGGAACACGAGTGATTGGCTTATTTGCAAATTGAAAACTCTGCATTGTGTAGTTGTTACCTAGCACAACAATCTGGTCTGCAAGAGAGGCACTATGAGAGGGAGCCACCTGCCGCTGGGGAAAGAGGGCAACCCCTTTGCGATCTTGGATTGCAAGGAGACGCCTTAATTCTGAATCATTCCACAATAACCAGTGGGGCCCTGTTGCATGAAGAATACGCTGGCATGTTTCAGGCAAGAAAGAATTCCATCTTTCCAGTTGCCCATGCAGATCAATAGCGACACAACAATCTGAAGGGGGAATATAAGTGTTATCATCGTAATCGACAATTTCAACCTGGTAACCGAGCTCTTGATAGGAGCTAGCCATTGCTATGACTTCAAAAGCATTGGTGTGCCCACGAGCTCGTGGTGCATGGTGCCCTTCCCTAAAAGGCCATGTTATATAAGCAATAAGAACTTTTCCTAAAGCATGACCTCGAAATTCACCATGAGGAGGCAGGGAAACTAATCCGGATTTTTTCCTGGGTCGAAGTAGTTGTTGAAGGTATGGATGCATGGGCCACACTATGATATTTTTTTCTCATCGTCATTGAAAAATGAAATCTAGTCAGAATATTTCATACTGATCGTCACAAGTGATTGCTATAAAATATCCGGGCTTGTCATTCTCTATTGTCCTTATTTTTCTTTGTGTTCTTTCTTCTTTTTTGTGGTTAATTTGGAGTTTTCAACTCACAGCTATATCCCCCCACGGCAAAAACCATGTTCCAAGCCGCATTCACTAAACTGTATCGTAATCTTGTTTTAGAGACCCTCCATCGAGGCCGTCGAGGCACCTTACGTCTCACAATGCCAGGAGGATCATCTCGCATGTTTGGGGGGCTCGATAAAGAATTGCATGCAGAAATAAAAATTAAGAATGAAGCATTCTACCGTCGTTGGGTGCTGTACGGTTCTATAGGTCTTGCTGAATCCTATCTCCACAATGAATGGGAGACGAATCATCTTACTGGAGTCATTGCATGGTTTTTTTTAAATGCTTCCTTCCTCTCTGGAGAAAAAGTGAGGGAACAAGGTCTTGAAAAACATAATATTCTTGGCATTGCCAATCAAGTCCAGCACCTCTTACGCCATTGCTCTAAGAAAAAAAAGGAGGCCCTTTTTTATGACCAAAGCAACGTCCATACCTCTTTTTTTCAACATTGGCTAGGTACCTCCATGGCCTACTCAGCTGCTTACTTTAAGACATCCACGGAAAGTCTCACGCTAGCTCAGGAAGCTAAGTGGGAACGCCTTTGCCAAAAATTACTGCTCACTGCTCATGATTATTTATTGGATATTGGATGCAGCTGGGGTGGCTTTGCAATTTATGCAGCTCAGAAGTATGGATGTCGTATTCAAGCAACAACCCTCTCCGAGGAGCAATATCGGCAAACTGATATTAATGTCGAAAAAGCGGGCGTTGCAAATCTCGTTGAGGTTGTCTTTTGTAACTACCAGCATTTGGGAGGACGCTTTGACAAAATTGCTTGCATAGAAATGATGGATCTGGCCGATGATCCCGATTTAGAGCCATTCTTTGCTAAAATAGAAAGCCTACTTGCACCACAAGGATTACTTGTACTTCAGTTAGTTCTTTGTCCTGACAACCAATATCCATTCCTGCGTGATAACGTCGATTTTGTTCAAAAATATATTACTCCAAGAACATTGACTCCTTCCTTGAGGCGCCTCACCGAAGCCTGCAATGAAACTGGAAATCTCAACCTGCTAGACTGCGAGGATATCACTCCTTCTGCAGCACGAACAATGGCCCTGTGGCGCACTGCCTTTACCAGCTCCTTACCTAAAATGCAAAAACAAGGATGCTCCACCCTTTTTTTAAGAAAATGGTTTTACTATCTCTGCTATTGTGAGGCCGCATTTGCAACACGCTCGAAATCGACTGTACAGGCGCTCTATTCACGCCCTACAAATCTCACATTGAAGTCTCCCATCTATATGCTTCCTTCTGATGAAAATCCGGGTTAATCCGGATAAGTATTTATGTTGTAGCCAATATCATGGAACATGCAGAATAGCTATCTCCATAACAACTATTTTTAATTCCAATTCCTGATGCAGGCTTTATCGGTTTTAGGTTAAAGTTGCATAGCCTCTTCTATGAAAAAAGTTCTTATTCTTACGGCTGGGTTCGGTGATGGTCATAACACAGCAGCCCATAATATTAGTGAAGCATTACAAGAGGGTACGGAAGTAGCCGTCACGGTCATTGATATTTACCTTCAAAGCACTCCTTGGTTAACAAAAGCTCTTCAATCAGGATACCGACTTGCAATCAATAAATTCCCAATGATTTGGGGTGTTATCTTTAATTTTTTGAATCATCCTAGCACCTTAGAAAGAACACTTTTTATGATGGGGCCACTCAAGCGCGCCCTTCAAAAGACCATTGATCAACTCGAGCCTGACATCATTGTTTCGACTTATCCTCTTTATGCTTTTCTCATTCGTGAGCTTCGAAAAGAGGGGAATAAAGCAAGCAAGGTCCGTTTCGTCACAATGATTACCGACTCGACTGCTATTAATATAGCGTGGTATCGAGCCGGTAGTGACGATTTTATTGTTGTTGATGAGGAAACAGCCTCTGTCTTAACTAAAGATGGTGTTCTTAGAGAAAAAATTCATGTTTTGGGATTCCCCGTTGCTCCACGGTTTGCCATGTTGCCTTCTCTTCCGATCATAACACAACCTCCTTGGAAAATTCTCTACCTCCCCTCTTCCAAAGCCCAACATACATTAGAAGTCCTAGAGGCCTTGAAAAGTATTCCTAATATTGAGATCACCGTCGTCACTGGCCGCTTGAGAGAAATGCATGCAAGTTTGGAAAAATCAGGTATTTTCAATGGGGTTCAATTAAGCCTCATAGGTTGGACAAAAAACATCCCTGAACTTCTTGCCTCTCACCATCTCTATATTGGAAAAGCTGGTGGTGCCATTGTTCATGAAGCTATGGCAGCGAAGTGTCCACTTTTAATCAGTCATATTGTTCCTGGGCAAGAAGAGGGGAACATAGAACTTATCGAACGGCATAATATTGGTCGTTTAGCTGCCCACTATCCTGAAACTATTGCTGCTTCTGTAGCAGAAGTTTTTTCCCAGGAAGCAGCAACATGGAAATATTGGAAAGAGTGTTTATCAGTTTTGGCTACCTCTTCTGCAACCCAAAAAATAGCAACATTTATTTTGAACAAAATATCCTAGAGCAGATATTCCATACTGATCGTAACGAGGGAGCTGCGAAGGCTGATGGGGTAAGACTTCGAGCTCAACGCAGCATCCACCCTTGCTTCCCGGCTTTCGTAGGTGATCGGTATGAAATATGCAGGTTAATAAAGATTCATTACCTCCCCTTGCATTTCCTATCTTTTGATGTAGTTTATAAAGATCATGAGTCATCCACAGACCTCCTCTCTCAATAAAACCATTCTTTTATTCGTCGTTTGGATTCCACTTATTGCTACGATGATTGGAATTTACTTTCTCTGGAATCAAATGGTTAACATGAGCTCCTTGCTTGTCATGCTTGGAATGTTTATCCTAGGCGGCTTCGGTATCACCATCGGCTACCATCGCATGCTAACCCATAAAAGTTTTCATGCACCCGACTGGGTTCGCGCTTTTTTCTTGATCACAGGCTCCATGACCCTTCAAGGGCCAGCTCTTAACTGGGCAGCCACTCATATTCAACATCACGCAAATTCGGATATGGAGGATGATCCTCATAGTCCCCTCAAAAGTTTTTTTCATGCTCATGTCGGTTGGATTCTAGATGATTTCCAGCCTAATATTGAAAAATATGCGAAGCCCCTTCTCAAAGATCCACTGATTGTTTTTATCAGTAAAACTTTTTTTGTTTGGGTTGCCCTTGGATTTCTCGTACCCACCCTACTGTGTGGTTGGATTGAATCTCTTCATGGTGGTGGCCTTCACGGTTTCGAGGTTGGAGCATTACAAGGATTTTTCTGGGGTGGACTTGTACGTGTCTTTCTCAATCATCATGTAACTTGGTCGGTTAATTCTATCTGCCACACATTTGGTGGCCGGGATTTTGAAACAACTGATGTAAGTCGCAATAATTTTATCTTCGGAATTCTAGCAATGGGTGAAGGATGGCATAACAATCACCATGCTTTTCCTCGCTCTGCTTTTCACGGAATGAAATGGTGGCAAATTGATCCCTCTGCCTATGTAATTCGTATTATGGAAAAATGTGGCTTAGCTCGTGAAGTCGTTCGCATTTCTCAAGAAAGGCAAGAAAAACGTCGTATTCAAGGGGTCGGAACAACCGAAGGAGATTTACTTCCAGGGCTTTCACTCACTCCTGAACAAGCTACTGCTGTGGCAGCAGCAACAACAGTGGCAAGTGCCGTAGCCCAAGTAGCAGCAAATAATTCATCGATATAATTTCATGAATGCAGAGCCTTCTCTGCTCCCACGTTGCAGATTGGTTATTTCAGCATGATGGAATGCTTGCAGACATAGACTTTCTTATGAAGAGAGAGATTGATCACAACAGTGAATTTGCAATTACAAAATGTCCAACAAGGCTACAGCAAGGTGTTTCATCTCTTGCAGTAGCAACGGTATTATTCCTCAGCAGTTGTGCCCACCAACTTCCAACATATGAAAAACCGCTTGCACGTACTGCTGTTCAAAAAGTGCGTACAACAGCCTACACTCATTCTGAACGCGACCACCATCGTTATGGAGCTTGTTCCGCCCTTGGCACACCTTTAAAATATGGAGCGCTCAACAGTGCAGCTGCTGATTGGGCACGTTGGCCAGCTGGAACTCGGTTTCGCATTAAGGCAACAGGAGAAAATTTTATTGTCGATGATTATGGTTTTGCACTCGCTGGAACAAACACTATCGATCTTTACAAACCAACGCGGACAGCCATGTCCCAGTGGGGGGTACGCCGTGTCACCATTGAAATCATAGAATGGGGAGATCCGTGGCATAGCTACCTACTTCTCTCTAAGGTCAAAGGCTATCGCCACATCCATCGTATGCTTCAGGAAATTAGAAAGTTTTTTCCTAAATAGAAATCGAACTCTGACTAAAAAAAGTTGGAGACTGACGCAGTATCTATCAGGTGTTCGCAAGCCGCAGCAGAATCGGTATGAAATAGGCGGGTTAACCCGGATGTTTCATACTGATCGTGACGAGGAGGCCGCGAAGGCTGATGGGGTAAGGCAGGCGAGCATTTTGATACAGGGCTGTATGTGTACATACTGCCCAAATCAAAATGTGAGTCTAACGCAGCATCCATCTGAGTTCCCGGCTTCCGTAGTAGATCAGTATGAAATATCCGGGTTAATCTCTTTCTACCCATTTCCCATGCTCCTGAATCAAGGTGACAAGCTGCTCCACAGCCTCTTCCTGAGGAATATTAAATTTGACTGCTTGCTTGCCAACGTAGAGATTCACTTTTCCGGGTGCTCCACCCACATAGCCAAAGTCGGCATCCGCCATTTCTCCAGGACCATTAACAATACAACCCATAATAGCAATACGAACTCCCTTAAGATGGTCTGTTGCAGCTTTAATACGTGCTGTTGTTTCCTGAAGATTAAAAAGTGTACGCCCACAGGAAGGACAGGCTACATAATCCGTTTTAAAAATCCGCACTCCTGCAGATTGTAAAATATTATAGGCAAGCCGAAGAGAAGCTTCAGGAGAGGATTCGCCACGAATGAGAACAGCATCACCAATCCCATCACACAGAAGGGCCCCAATTACTGTTGAGGCAGTAAGTAGATTTTTTGTAACTTCTCTTCTATGCAACTCTGACTCTGTTATCTGGCTTTCCGGCTTGAGAGTATCTTTAAGCAAAATGGGATAGCTAGATGGGATACGTGCTGCAAGAAGGCGAAAAGCAGCAATCGGGCTCATCTCAATCCCATCACGAACAGTAATCAGGCGAGGTGCTTTTTCATGGCTCAATAAAGCTATCTCCTCCTCGGAACGAGGATCCATTTCTATGAGTGATAAATCCTCCAAAATGAATTCGGGTTGATATTCTCCCATGAAAGCGAGCTTGGGAGCTACTGCCTCATGGGAATGACGCGGTATCACCACCCGCACCAGAGAAGTACCACCAACCTCGGTATTATTGATCATTATTTTTTGAGAATCTCGCCGATCACTGCTAAAAAACGACCATCCTGGCGCCACTAGATTCCAACTTAACCCGGATATTTCATACTGATCGTGACGAGGAGGCCGCGAAGGCTGATGGGGTAAGGCAGGCGAGCATTTTGATGCAGGGCTGTATGTGTACATACTGCCCAAATCAAAATGTGAGTCT
>WBXG01000016.1 GCA_008932965.1 Verrucomicrobiota bacterium | reverse complement strand
TGTTCACGATAACTGTTGCAGTAGGACCACGGCCTGGCTCTACTTGAGCTTCAATGACATTAGCACGTGCTTGCTGGAGAGGATTGGCTTTAAGCTCTAACATCTCAGCCTGAAGTAACATCATTTCTAAAAGATGATCTATTCCCGTACCAGTTGTCGCTGAGACTTCACAACAGACCGTCTCTCCTCCCCAATCCTCAGGAACCAATCCATTTTCTTGAAGTTGTGCTTTGACACGATCGACATTAGCAGTAGGAAGATCAATTTTATTAATGGCTACAATAATGGAAACATTTGCTGCACGAGCATGGCTTAAAGCTTCTAAAGTTTGAGGCATCAGACCATCATTAGCAGCCACGACTAAGACAACAATGTCTGTCACCGTAGCACCTCGAGCACGCATTGCTGTAAAGGCCGCATGGCCTGGAGTGTCAATAAAAGTAATCGACTGGCCCTGGCGTTCAATCATGTAGGCCCCAATATGCTGGGTGATTCCACCAGCTTCTCCTGAAGCTACCTTGGTGCGACGAATGGCATCAAGGAGCGATGTTTTGCCATGATCGACATGTCCCATGAATGTAATAATGGGGGCACGAAGTACGAGTGCTTCTGATTTCTCTTCATGCTTAACCAGAGGGGGAGGTATTACTGGAACTTCCACCTTATGAACCCCAGCACCTGCAATGCGCTTTTCACGTTCAAAAATAAAGCCGTAGCGATCACAGAGTTTGATAGCTACTTCCGGTTCTACCGACTGATTAATGCTCGCAAAAATATTCATTTCCATAAGGTCATGAATCATTTTAAACGGTTTAACATTCATTTGAGTAGCCAGCTCCTTAATCATAATGGGTGGCTTAATATGAATCACCTTGCGATCCACTACTTCAGATTGAAGAGGAATCATCTCCTCCTCTTTTTTTGGATCAAGAACTTCTGGTACTAAAAGATCCGGATTCTCTTTTATCGGCTCTGGTATCTCTTCACGAGTCCCGATACGGGGAAGTGCCTTTCCTCGAGATGAAGTAGCAGTTTGATGCGATCGAGGTGCTTTTTCCTCAATAAGAGAAAGTCGAGGTAATATTTTCGGGGTAGGAGTGGGATTTTCTAATCTTGGAGCCGCTTGAGAAGATGGCTCTGTAGATAAAGCAGTAGTTTTGCTACGGTTATTATTTTCAGAACGATTAGAAGATTTTTTTTGAGAAAGCTGAGAGCTATTTTTATTTCGAGACGGCACCTTGCCAGCACTTTTTCCTTTTGATGAAGAAGGCCTGGAGGATGAGGAAGATGTTGTTTTAAGTGCCATTATTGATTCTCTATTGCAAAAAAGCTCACTGAGCTGAGTTTTCTAAATATTGTTTTGCAGCTTGTAGTATTGCTTCAGCACGCTCTAATTCACAGGGAAGTAGCTCCGCAATGTCAGATGCTTCTGCAGTGACGATGACTTCTAGGGAATTCATACCACCATCAGCTAATACCTTAGCTTCTTTTTCGGTGACTCCTAAAGCAGTAGCAAGCTGATGAGCAGCTCCTGCCATTTGTTGTTCAAAAACCTCTACTGCACTCCTGTCCTCGCTAATATCGAGCTCCCAACCTAGAAGGCGTGATGTCAAACGGGCATTTTGACCACGCTTTCCAATAGCAAGTGCCAGTTCCTCTTTTTCAATAGCAATACGAATGGTATGTGCTGGCTCATCAATCTCGATGCTTTTAAGTCGAGTTGGCTTCATGGCTTCTTTGATAAATTCTTTAGGATCCTCGTACCAACGAATAATATCGACTTTTTCATTGTTCAATTCTCGTACGATATTTTTTACACGTGCTCCTCGAACTCCTACGCATGCTCCGACAGGATCAATCTTTTCATTAGAACTAAAAACAGCAATTTTGGTTCTAAAGCCGGCTTCACGAGCAATGGAGCGAATCTCAACAGTGCGATCACCAATTTCACTGACTTCGATCTCAAAAAGTCGTCGAATAAAATTGGGATGACTTCGAGATAGGATAATTTCAGGGCCACGTATCCCATTTTCTACGGCAAGCACATAAGCGCGTATTCGATCACCAATATTGTACTCCTCTGTAGAAACCCTCTCTCGGGAAGGCATAACTGCTTCAAATTTGCCTAGGTCGATCATGACATCTGAGCGTTCAAAGCGACGTACTGTTCCACTCACAATTTCCCCAGCACGATCTTTAAATTCTTCATAGATCATATTTTTTTCGATCTGACGAATGCGCTGGGTAATGGCTTGGCGTGCTGTTTGTGCTGCAATTCGGCCAAAATCAGAAGGGGTCACCTCTACCTCTACCTCATCACCAATGACAGCATCTTTTTTCACCTGTCTAGCACGGGAAAGGGTAATTTCTTCTTGTGGATTTGTGACTACTTCTACAACCAAGGGAGTTGCAAAAGCTCGAATTTGTCCACTTTTAGGATTGATATCAATACGTACTTCTCTTGAAATGGAAAAACTTTTTTTGGCGGCTGCAATGAGTGCCGTTGAAATCGCTTCAATGAGCATCTCACGCTTGATACCTTTTTCACGCTCGAGGTAGTCGAGCATGGCAATAAATTCAGAGTTCATAACTTAGTAATTTCTCGTAGTAATTGTGTCGAAGAAACAGGGACAGCTCTCATTCACAAAAACGAATGAAGAGTTGATGAATATGAAGCCCTCTTGACAAATGGTCAATCAAGAACCAAGGATTCGTAGGTCGATTCTCCATAAAAAATACTTTGCAACACCAATCTAACGTGAATAAGAAGGAAACCATCATACAAACAAGGGCCAAAAAACTGAGAAAAAAACTGAGTGTTATTTATCCAGATGCCTACTGTGAGCTGGATTATAAAAATCCTTTACAGCTTCTTGTTGCCACAATTCTTTCAGCCCAATGCACTGACGTTCGTGTTAATAAGGTGACTCCTTTGCTTTTTCAACGCTGCGAGAGCGCCATAGATTATTCAACCATTTCTCAAGAAGAGTTAGAAACGATCATTCATTCAACTGGTTTTTTTCGTAACAAAGCAACTGCCATTCGAAAAACAGCGATGGCACTTCTCCAGAGGCATCAAGGAATTGTTCCCTCCACACTTGGGGAGCTTTCGGCACTTCCTGGAGTGGGAAGAAAAACAGCTAACGTGGTCTTAAGTAATGCTTTTAACATTCATGAAGGAGTCGTTGTCGATACCCATGTCGGACGGCTTGCCCAACGCCTCGGGCTTACTTCCCAGCACCACCCTGTGAAAATAGAACAAGATCTTATGAAACTTTTTAATAGGAAGGATTGGGGAATCCTAAGTCATTGGCTCATCTGGCACGGAAGAAGGCGCTGTTATGCTCGTAAGCCCGATTGCCGTCATTGTGAGTTACATGCTCTTTGTCCAAGCGCCAAAAAGTTTCTTATCGAATTGGGTTAACTCGCTCTAAACAAGAGCTCGAAAAGGTTGTAAAAAGGGTTGTCGTTGTAGGGGCTCTATTTTTGCTTCTTTTACCTGCTCTAAGACCCTTTTAATATTCGGTTCAATGGTTGCTCCTGCAAGTTGTGTGACCTGATCTTCAAGGACGATATCAAAATCAGAGGCTCCCCACTTTAGGGCAAGAGGACCTCGATTTCCTTGAGTAAGAAAAGAGGCACGTATTATTGGAATATTATCAAGATAAAGGCGGCTTATTGCTACTGATTTTAAATACTCCTGGTTATCAATCCTCTCCCCACCAAGGGCCGTGTTATCGGATTGGTAAGTCCAAAGTAAGAAACTACTAAAACCACCAGTCTTATCCTGCAAATTTCTAATATGTTCTAAGTGTTCCAACCGATCTTCCCACGATTCTCCAAAACCAATCACCATCGTTGCTGTAGTTCCAAATCCAAGGCGTTGAGCCAGCTCCATGCCATCGAGATATTCTTCTACAGAATATTTGCGAGGTGAAAGCTTGTGTCTCCATCGATTGGTTAAAATCTCAGCACCACCACCTGGAATCCAGCTTAGGCCTGCTTTCTGGAGCCTTAAAAGGGCTTCTTCAAGAGAAATCCTCGAGCTACGTGCAATAAAAATAACTTCTACAATGGTGGGGCCGTAAATTTCAAGGGTGTTTCCATAGCGTGTGCGTACTGTACGAAAGAGATTTTCGTAATGATCGATTTTTAACTTGGGATGAAATCCTCCTTCCATCGCAACAAGGCTTCCACCTGCTGCAATTAAATCATCTAGTTTTTTAAAAATTGCTTCATTGCTGAGCACGTAACCCTCGGGATCATTGGGCTTGCGATAAAAAGCACAGTAGCTGCAATCGGCCACACAGATATTAGTGTAACTC
The DNA here is from genome assembly GCA_008932965.1 of Verrucomicrobiota bacterium. GTDB lineage: Bacteria > Verrucomicrobiota > Verrucomicrobiia > Chthoniobacterales > UBA6821 > CAIWMF01. The sequence continues at coordinate 24,846 of WBXG01000016.1, read as the reverse complement.
ACAATACGCATAATCAAGTAGGTAGCAGCTCCCTCTTGAAGATACTCGCACCGCTTCCTATGAGCTTGTGAACGCAACTCCTCGGAGTCTCCTTTCAGAAGAGTGAGTCCTGATGATGAGTTCAGACGAGTACTCATAGACCTGCGCATGTTGCTGCTAAAAATAAACAACCCACAACCACATTGGTCTGAAAAAAGGCACGGTTGATAGCATTCAGTTGGAGAGTCTTTGCCATACGGTTTTCATAGAGTAGCAGAAAGGGTAAAGAAATTAAAAAAAGATAATATCCAAAATGCTGCTGAGTCATTGCTCCAAAAGCTATTAACGTGATTAATAAAAAAAAATGAAGCCATCCTGCAAGTCTGAGTGCATCTGGAATTCCAAGCCAGACAACCATAGAGTAGAGTTTTTCGCTTCGATCGATCTCCACATCTTGAGTGGCATAGATAATATCAAATCCGGCAACCCAGCAAATCACCCCTAGAGCTAATATTAATGGAGGCCAATCTAGGGTCCCTTTGACAGCAATCCAGGCTCCCACTGGTGAAACAGCCAAGGCAAGCCCTAAAAAAAACTGTGCATAATGGGTGAAGCGCTTGGTTAGAGAATAGAAAAAAATCAGGGCTATTGCTACTGGTGCAAGTGCAAAACAAAGGTGATTGATCCAGGAGGCTGTAATCCAAAAAAAAGCTCCACTTAAACTACAAAAGAAAAGTGCTTGAGATTTTTTTAAAAGCTTATGACGGTGAGCTGTTCTAGGATTACGCAGATCAATTTCCCAATCGACAATACGATTAAAACTCATAGCAGCGGTGCGTGCAAAAACCATACACCCGATGACTAGTACAAAAAGAGGCAAGCCGGGCCATCCATGCGCAGCCACGATCATAGAGCCTAAGGCAAAAGGGAGGGCAAAAAGAGTATGAGAAAAGCGAATGAAGGTGAGGAATTTTTTCAATGGTTCTTTTTTTTAAGAAGAGGCTGCTCCCACAAAAGAGATGCCCTGTTCTTGACGCTTTAAAAACTCTGCGGCCAGAGCCCGATAGGCAAGAGCCCCAGGACCTTTAGGATCATATTCTAAAATTGTCTGACCAAAACTGGGAGCCTCACTCATACGAATGGATCGTGGAATCACTGTTTCAAAAACCACTTCTTGAAAATGTGTGCGCACATCTTTAGCAACAGCAGAGCTTAAGTTGGTACGCACATCAAACATGGTCATGAGAAGTCCTGTCATTGCAAGTGTGGGATTGATTCCCGTGTGACGGAGTTGATCCATCACCCCAACGAGCTTTCCAAGGCCTTCAAGAGCATAGTATTCACATTGAATAGGAATTAAAACTTCATCAGCAGCAGTGAGAGCATTGGACATAAGCACTCCAAGTGATGGAGGAGAGTCGATAAAAATATAGGAAAAACGACCTGACTCTTTTACCTCTGCTAGCATTGATTTGAGTTGGATCAAATGTTGTTCAAGTCGAGCGATATCAATTTCAGCACCTGCTAATTCTAGATCTGCTGAAAGGAGCGCAAGATGGGGCAAACGGGTTGATTCAATAAGATCACGCATAGGAACCTCGCCCATGAGCCCACGATAGAGCCCCCCTTCCTGGGTCTCTTTATTGCCAAGAACGCTGGAGGCATTAGCCTGAGGGTCGAGATCGATGAGCAAAATAGAGAGACCTTGCTCAGCAAGTGCCGCAGCAAGATTGATGGTCGTTGTTGTCTTGCCAACGCCTCCTTTTTGATTTGCAACGGCAATGATTTTTGTAGGCATGGTGAATGGACTAGAGGCTAGAGAATTTATAGATGGATCTCTTTTCATAAATAGAGCTTGGCCATGAGGCCTTGATTGCCATAACCAAGTTTTTTATAAAACTCACGAGTACCATTTTTGGCATGTCTCAAGCCTGTGTAGAGGTCAATGATGACAGAACCAGATTCTTTATCAATCTCTTCCAAAAAAGCCATCAATGAAAACAATCTAGGAAGGTCATCGTGACTAGCAAATCGAATTTCAATCATCGGTTATGAAAAAAAACTATACTTTGCTTTTGCAGTTAAATAATGGCTATTTGCAAATTATAATTTACTTTCCAAAATAATTCACCAGCCCCTGAGTTACCGCATCGGCATACTCGCGATAGATACTTGGAAATTTTTTTCCTTGGATCAGACGGGTGCCATCATAGTCTCCTAGTTGAATGCGTTGAAAAATCAATGGATCATTCATGGAATAGGCTTCACAAAAAATAACAGGAGCTTCCATGAGACGAGAAGCAAGTAAATTACGATTCCAAAGATAGGGATTTTCCTTCAAAGCAGGTCGTGCCTTAGTAGGGTTATGGTAGGTAAAAGGAGGGAGGGATGTTGTCGCCTCAAAAGCCTTGGCAATAGCATTAGCAATGCCAACTTCTTCATCATGTACCTGTCCTAGGAGTTTTCGTAGCATGATATAACGATCATTTTCTTTACGTAATTCACTTCCGTTGAAATTACCTGAAATAAGAATATGAAAGCGATTAGATGGGATTAGTTGAGGATGCTTTGCATCTCCCCATTCCTCAGCATCAAAGTGAAGACAGATGACTAAATCGGGTCGAAGCTCTTGGTTAACACGCTGTGCACGGTAATGAATTTCTGCTGTTCGATAAAAAAGGATTTCTTCAAGCCATTTTAATTGCCGATGGGTCCAAGTGGTACGGCCCTCCTCATGAAACTGATCAATAGCTGCTTGGCGCAGCATTGATGGGCGAAGTGGTGTTGTGGGACCCAAATGGGTCTTGGTGAGTTGAACAGTCGCCCCTAAGCTTCTGAGTCGGTTTGCTATTAATAGAGCTTCATAGAACGTCATTGTTCCCTCTTCAACCGGATGTGTATGTCCTATTTTAAACCACCTCTCCTCCATTTTTGCCCAAGCACCACCAAGATGACCTGGATCGAGTGCAATAGTTAACCCTGCTAGTGGTTTTCCAGGAAGTGGGGATCGTTCCTGAGGGGCTTTCCAATAACGTGGTACTGGTTGACATTCTTGAGGAGAAGCAGCCAGTGAGAGTTGGATACGTTGTGCTTCTCCAGGGGAGGGCTTAATGAAGGCTGTTTCAGGAGTAATGGTAATCCACGATTTCCATGATCCATCGGGAACATAGACAGTTTGAAGTAGTTTTTCTAACTCAGTGGCAGTGATGGTATCGTTGAAGCGCGCTAAAGAAGCCCAACGGGGAGGTGATGTCCAAGGTTCCTTGGGAGTAGTTGCCAGCAGGACTGGTGAAAAGAGAAGTAGTACTACAAAGCAAAAGAAATTCATAATGAACGTGAATTTATGATCGCACATAAGAAAACTTTCTATAAAAATCAGCAATGATTAAAATTCTTTTTTTAGGTGATATCGTCGGAGAGCCAGGAAGGTTAGCCGCCACGCGCACAGCAGAACTTTATCTTACTCGTGGAGATGCTGATTTTGTAATAGCCAATGGCGAAAATGCTGCTGCAGGCAGGGGGATCACTCCAAAGCTAGCCATTGAGCTCATGCGAAGTGGTATTGCTGTGATTACTAGTGGTGATCATATCTGGGATCAAAAAGAAATCATACCTTATCTAGACACAGAACCGAGACTCTTGCGCCCTCTTAATTATCCACCAGGTACACCTGGTTCAGGAAGTATCATTTTAGAGACAGAAAAAGGACCCATTGCTGTGATGAATCTTCAAGGTCGCACATTTATGAACAACCCACTTGAAAATCCATTTCTTGTGGCAAAAAAGGAGGTGGAGCAGCTTCGTCAAAAAACTCCGGTTATTCTTGTCGACATGCATGCCGAAACTACAAGTGAAAAAATTGCGATGGGGTACTACCTCGATGGTAGTGTTTCCTGTGTTGTAGGAACACATACCCATGTTCCTACTGCAGATGAGCAAATCCTTGCCAATGGAACTGCTTTTCTGTGCGACGCTGGAATGTGTGGGCCAGAATATTCTTCTCTCGGGAGAGATCCCAAAGCCGTTATAGAAAGATTCCTCACTTCCATGCCAAAAAAATTCCCGATTGCTGAAGGCCCTACTATTGCCCTAGGAGTGCTTCTAGAAATTGAGGAAGAGACGGGGCGTGCCACCAAAATCAGAAGGATTGCAGAGCGGTATCGATAATATTTTTTTAGATGCAGGCTAGTGTTACCTTACCAATAGTGCTGCTCCAAAAACACCTGCACTATCTCCTAAGGCCGGTCTTAGGAGTTCTGTTTTAAGCTCATTATTAAAGATGTGCTGGGTGATTTTATCTCGAGTAGTATCGGTGTAGAGGAGGTCGATGTTGCCAACTCCTCCACCAATGACGATAGCATCGGGATCAATAATATTAATGGGTCCCGCTATGGCTTCAGCAAACTTTTCCTGCAATCGTTCTAAGGTTTCTTGAGCTTTCCAATCTCCTAACCCTGCCTGGCTAACAATATCACGCAATGTAAGAGCATGACCGCTTTGATGCAAATAGAACTTTTCTAATGCTGGTCCTGAAAAAACCTGTTCGATACATCCCTTTTTTCCACAGTAACAGGGAGCTTCCTCCCCCCGCATCGTGTTGTGACCCCATTCCCCAGCAATTCCGTGTAACCCACTAATCGCATGTCCATGAATGACGATACCACCGCCAACTCCTGTTCCAAGAATGAGGCCCATGACAACCTCTTTTCCTTGAGCTGCTCCTAATAAAGTCTCTGCAAGCGCAAAGCAGTTTGCATCATTAGCAAGGAGAGCCTCTACACCTAAAATCGCTGAAAGGTCATGTTCCAACCTCTGGCCATTCAAACAGATGGTGTTGGAATTTCTTAAAATACCAGTCGTTGGATCACTCACGCCTGGTGTTCCAAATCCTATTTTATCGGGAGACCTCTGGCCAGAGAGGGTCTCCATTTCCTTAACAAGCTTTCTAATCTGATTAAGAATATGCGTATATCCACCATCACGTTCTGTTGGAACGCGCCTTCGATAAAGAGCCTGTTCTGGGGCATTTTTATTGGTAATGACCGCCTCAATCTTTGTGCCACCAATATCCACTCCCCAAAGAAAATCTTCTGGAGATGTTGGATTGTGGCTTTTCATGTTGGAATGGCACCTGTTTTTCTAATCCAGATATTTTATACTGATTGTGACGAGGAAACTACGAAGCTAAATGAATACTGCATTGAGTTTGAAGTCTTCCTCGCTCATCAGCAAAATGCCTGCTTCCTATAGTCCATTTATTTTTGAGGATGCCCTAGAAAGAGGTCACCCACTACTCATTAAAAACTATTTTTTTCCACTGCTTTCTGGTGGATTTTTGAGTTCTTTACGTGACTCGACAACTTTGTCCACAAGGCCATATTTACACGCTTCCTCAGCCGACATGTAATAGTCACGATCAGCATCATGCTCTACTACCTTAACATCTTTTCCAGTATGGTGAGCCAGAAGTCTATTGAGACGCCGTTTTAATTTGTACATAAACTCAACACTTCGTTCTACATCACTAGCGGTTCCTTGGGCACCACCAGAGACTTGGTGGATCATGATATCAGAATTGGGAAGTGCAAAACGTTTTCCCTTGGTGCCAGCGGCAAGGATCACAGCTCCCATGCTCGCAGCCATTCCCATGCAGTAGGTCGTCACATCACAAGTGACAAATTGCATGGTGTCATAGATAGCAAGACCTGCAGTTACCGAGCCCCCTGGGGAGTTAATGTAAAGATGAATATCTTTTTTTGGATCTTCCATTTGAAGGAAGAGCATTTGAGCGATCACTAAATTAGCAACATGATCATCAATAGAGGTCCCGATGAAAATAATACGGTCTTTCAAAAGACGTGAGTAGATATCGTAGCTGCGTTCACCACGACCAGACTGTTCAATAACAACGGGGACTAACATAGATGAGTAAATTTAGGGATGAAGCCAAGGAATTCGTTAAAATCAAGCGGTAAAGATGTAATCGTTTTCATGAATACAGTCTAGCCCGAACTCATTAGTGCTTGCAGTGAGGACCATGTACATGAGGTTGAGCATGATCATGGGTGTGGGACTTTCCAGTCTCTTTCGAGGAGGGAATTTCAGTAACGTTTGAATGCGTTGTTAAAAATTCTAAGGTCTTATTAAAAAGAAGTTCTTCTTGAATACCCCCAAGAGCCCGATTTTTTTGAAGCTCACTAATGAGTTTTTTAAGGGTCATTTTATATCTCTCGGCAAGAAGAGTAAGGTAGGAATTGAATTCTTCAGGAGTGACCTCAATCTTTTCTTTAGCAGCAATAGCATTCAATATAAAATGAAGGCGCATCTTTTCATCTGCACTTTTTTGAGCTGACTCCAGGAGCTCTTGCTGATGAGAGCGAATTTCCTCCTCGGAAACACCACGTGATTGGTTTTCGCGAATAATTTTCTCAAGGATAGAATGACTCTCCTGTTGCACTAGGGGAGTGGGAGCTTCACATGGAATCTTTGTGAGTAATTCTTGAATAAGAGCGGAGCGAAGATTGGTTTGAAATTGTTGTTCTACAAAGGATACCAATTGATCCCTCATCTCTTGGCGTAACGCTTCCAGTGTCATGCCAGGTTTAACCCGAGCTGCAAGAGTGTCGTCTAGGGGTGCAGGTTGGCGATTTTTAATTTCATGTAGTGTGACTTCGTAGGTCACTGTAATGGATTGAAGAGCTTTTTCTGAGAAATCGGAGGGATAGGTAACAGAAGAGGTCCGTGATTCCTGTGGTTTTAATCCTAGAAGAGACTCTGCAAGTCCAGGGATAGGATATTGTGCTGCTAACTGCATCCAACGATTTTTTCCACCTACAAAGCTTAAAGGTATTTCGGAATCAATTTCGAGTAACCCTTGTCCATTAACTGTAGCATCATAATCCAATACTGCAAAATCTCCCATCTCAAGCCCGCGTTCTTCGACATTGATAAATTCTGCAAAGTCATTGCGCATTTTTTCTAATAATTCCTCCAGCCGTTTATCACTCACCATTTCCTTTTCTACGGAGAGAGACAGCCCACGATATTCTGGTAGATCAACCTCTGGACTCATTACAATAGTTACGGTGAAACGAAGGGTATGATCCTTCTCAAGCTGCTTTTCTTTCAGCTCGGGATATTGAGCAAGGTTGAACTGCTTATCTCGAATAACTTCACGCAAGGCTGATTCAATTGTTTTTTGGAGTGCTTCTTTCTCAATATCCGCACCATATTTTTTTTCAATAGCACTAAGGGGAGCCTTTCCTTTTCGAAATCCTGGAATACGGGCTAATCGAACATACTCTTGAGCAATCTTCTTCCACTCTTTTTTAAAGTATTCAGGAGGTAACTCGATATGAAGATCCAACACAGAGTTTTCTTTTTGTTCTGTAGTTATATGCATGATAAAAAATGATTAAAAATAAGAGGAAGTGTCTTAGCCCACCTATTTCATACCGATTCTGCTGCGGCTTGCGAACACCTGATGGATACTGCGTTAGCTTCGAATTGCTCCTTGGGCAGTATAAAACATACAGCCGTCGTCGCAATCCATCACCTTCCTTGTCTGCATCAGGATTCGCGGCGCCTCGCGACGAACCAGTATGAAATATGCGGTCTAGCCCGAATTAAGGAAAAACGGCTCACTATGAAATCATACTCTTAGAGGAACCACAATCCTCAAACATAAAAAGATTATCTTGGTAACAAAAAGTTAACCCGGAAATTTCATCCTAATCGTGACTCCGTATCCCTCTTTCTTCTCAGTCTCAGCAATTGATTGGGATGAATACCCAAGTCAGGGACCAAGAGAACAAGCCGCAATAGTCCTATTAAAGAATGGAATGGGTATCTGGACTACTAACGATCACATTCTCCAAATACAAAATCCAAACTTCCATTAATGGCCACAATATCAGAGATCATGCACCCAGGAAGTATCTTTTGAAGGATGCTACAGTTCATGAAAGAAGGTCCACGAATTTTAAGCCGATAGGGGACTCCTCCCCCTTTGCTATTGATGTAAAAACCAAGTTCTCCTTTGGGATTCTCAGCACCAAAATAAATTTCTCCAGCTGGAGCATCGATTCCTTCGGTAGTAATAATAAAATGATGGATGAGTTCTTCCATTTTTTCCATTACCGCTTCCTTACCTGGGGGTATATTTTTAGCATCCACCACATTGATTGGCCCGGAGGGGAGAGAATGGATTGCTTGCTCTAGAATACGTACACTTTGACGCATCTCCTCCATGCGAACAAGGTAGCGATCATAACAATCACCAACACTTCCAGTGGGAATTTCAAAATCATAACGCTCATAGTCGAGGTAAGGATTTGCTTTGCGAAGATCGTGCTCTACTCCTGAAGCGCGTAGATTAGGGCCAGTTAAGGCATAGCTGATTGCATCACTTTTGGAAATGATTCCAAGATCACGTGTTCGGTCCACAAAAATACGATTACGTGCGAGAAGATTATTAATTTCTTCGAGGGTTGGTTTAAAATTCTTTAAAAATTCTTTAAGCTGCTCGGCAAAGCCCTCAGGAAGATCACGAACGAGTCCACCCACGCGCGTGTAGCTTGTGGTGAAGCGTGCTCCAGTAAGGAGCTCGCAGAGGTTATAAATCTTTTCACGTTCCGCAAAGGTGTATAAGAAAATCGAAAGAGCTCCGATATCCATGCTAGCAGCACCAATCCCAAGAAGGTGGGCAGAGATCCGAGCTAATTCGCAGCAAATGACACGAATTGTTTTTCCACGTGCAGGAAGTTCCCATCCAAGAAGCTTTTCAACAGCAAGTGCGTAGGCAACATTATTGGCAAGTGGAGCAAGGTAGTCGAGTCGGTCAGTGTAGGGAATGAACTGATTGTAAGTCATGTTCTCTGCAATTTTTTCATCACCTCGATGGAGGTAGCCGATATGAGTGACAACCTTGGTAATAATTTCACCATCAAGGTCAAGCTCTAGTCTTAAGACACCATGGGTAGCAGGATGGGAAGGCCCCATGTTAAGTGACATTTTTTCTCCAAGTTCGGAGGATGTTTGTTCTAGACCTTGTAACGTGCGGGCAAGTGTATCAGGTTGTTCAAACGTAACGGAAGAGCTCATAATGTGAAAATTTGAATTTATAAATTTCTTTTCCCAAAACTGAAGGATTATAGATGACTTATGCTAACGTAATGTAATCTTCTGACAACTGAGAACTCATCACTACCGGCAACCATTGAAATATCCGGGTTAAGTGGGGGTACCTGGATTCGAACCAGGAACCAACCAGTTATGAGCCGGCTGCTCTAACCGTTGAGCTATACCCCCAAGCTTTTTTTAAAAGGCTGTTTAATTATGCGGCATCCACCGTTGTCGCCAACAATGGGAGCTTTTTCCTATTTTTAAAGTACACAGCAAGCACTAAACAAGAATCAATTAGAACATATTTTTTACTATAATGACAAGTGTAACCAGCATGTTTAATACTTATTACCTGCGGAGAGCAGAAAGCCAGAGAGATGCTTCGCTAGATTCACATCGTGACTCGAGCTGCAGGGACTCCTACAGCCCGGCATTCCAATCCTTCGGCCGCCTTGCACTAACAAGCTTTGTACAGCGCCTCATGACACTTCAGTATGAAATATTCGGGCTAGCCCGCCTATTTCATTCTGATCTACTGCGGAGACCGGGAAGTCAGATGGATGCTGCGTTGATCTCGAAGTCTTCCTCGGGCAGTGTGTACACACACAGCCGTCGTCAGACTTCATCGCTCGCCTTGCCCCATCAGCTTTCGCAGCCTCCTCGTCACGATCAGTATGAAATATTCGGGCTAGTTCTAACTTGTTTGGTATGGTTGCTGAATTTGGTTTTTTTACACAACGCTTTGAGTCATGAATCGAATCTCGATCTCAGTAATCTAAGCTACTCTTCTTTTCTCAATGCAGTGGCACAAAATGATTTCAATAACTTGTATGCCGCTTCAATGGAGGATGTCATACGCATGGGTAATCCTGGCGAGTATTACTATCTGCTTTCTAGGAGTGCTAATAACAGTAGATCCATCCCTTTTGTAGATCGTACTTCTGCAAGTTATTATTCTCACTGGTTGCAAAACATCTCATCATTAAAGAGGGCTGATCAGACTCTTCAAGAGCATAAAGCCGAGTGGAGGGAATCCAAAATCATCACTGAAGAAAGAAATCAAAATGAAGACTCTCCCTTTCTGGAAGATGGTAGCGGAACAGATTTTATTGATTTTATTTCAGAAAATCATGCAGCCTGTTGCGATCCTTATTTAAAATCAAATATTATCACCTTTCATGCTGTGGCCTCTTCTTGCACTGCTAGCATGGGATTAGAAGAGGCAGCAGGGGCTTCTTTTGAATGGATAGGTCTTTTTTTAATGGGAATATTCTACTCACCAAGAAGAGCCTTGATTCTGAATGAAAACGAGCATCTCCTAGTACATAGAGAGGAAGAAAGAGTGATGGGTAACGCTTCGAGTAAAACCGACTTGTACGCCTCTCTTGTTTTAGGAAAAGGTAATGATATGTACGGAAGCATAGAAAAAACTTCAATAGATCATAGAGGTGATGAACACAGATTATATTCACTTAGTTCACCTAATACAAAGAATGCTCCAAGAGGATTAGGTAGTTCAAACAATCGATTTGCAGGGACTAAAATAGAACCAGCGGAAACAACTCCTTTGTTAGATTCTATCAAAAAGGGAGGAGTAATTACTGCTGACGAAACTCCGTCTCCCAAAAAGAAATTTTCTTCAGTAAGACCTTTTGTAGGAGCAGGCTTAAGAAAATCCTACTCATTTGAAGGCACTGCAGCTGAAGTCACGGAACGCACGTCTCTCTTAAAAAAATCTCAGGAAAAACTGCCACTAGACGGGAACTCTTTTAAAGAAAAGTTCGAAATATCCAAAGCAGTATCAGATTTCACTCATTGTGAAAGAGAATACCTCGTCGCTCTTCAAGTGGCTCGAAAGGTGAGCACTTCCGAGGCTTCTATGGCCTATGGAGAGGTCATTACTAAGGCAGAAGATCTTCGAGTTTCTTGCAATAAGGTGATCGCACTCCGATCTAAAATTGAAAATTACCAAGGTTTTCCAGAACAAAAAAAAGAATGGAGTGAAATGCTCCATGCAATTGAGAATTGCAGGTCTAAAATCGGTCCCCAAATCGGAATTTATAGACAGTTAATGGAAACCTATCAAAAACCATACTATCGTGATTTCTAGGAAACATTCTTGCACATTCCTAGCCTGCATATTTCATACTGATTCCGCTGCAGCTCACATCGAGTTATCATCATGACTCATAGTTGACTCCGATGGCTTCTGTATTTTTTGCTTCCTCAGATTCTTCGATGCCGATGACGGGAGCAAAGCGATCTGATCGAAAACCGAGTTCCTCAGCCATTCCTTCGTCCATGTAGGGATCCAGATCATTAAACAATTCTTCTAAAAGAATACGGTAACTCACTCCAGGATTAGCGGCACCTGTTTTAAGTCGACCGAGAGAACATTCTCGAACCGTATATACACTCCCTTTTTTGGGGAGCTCACGATAAATTTTTCGGTGCAATGCTTCGAATGTATCATTGATACAGACAATTTTTTCTCCTGATTCAAACATAATCAATCGGGTTGAGGTTCCTGTGATGCACCAAATCTAGTACAATAACCACTCCACACTCGATATAAAAATTATTTGTTAATAGAATGGGAAAAATCACTATTCTTTGAACATGAATCCTCCTTCTCTCTCTCGACTTGCTTCTCAAGAAGAGCAAAAGATTTATGAGACGTTGCAGCAATCATTACCAGAACACGGTTTTTTTGATCAAAAGACGTGGAGAGAGTCGCCAGAACCATTTTTGATTTCACCGGAGTTTCACAAAAAATTAGAAAAACTAGGAGATCGTTTGCATGCTTTTAATAAAGCGTGTGATTTACTCTATCGTCAGAGCGTTGAAGGAAAGCAACCTTCCTGGATTGCTTTATTGCTCGATCGTGGAAAGCCGCCTGAGCTAATAGAACTTGCTCGTTCCAAAATCTTTCGTGGAGTAACAGCCTCAGTAATTCGACCAGATCTCCTTCTCACAGAGGAGGGTTATATGATGTGTGAACTGGACCAAATTCCTGGTGGTATCGGACTCACAGCCTGGTTGCAAAAGATATACACAGAGTTCGGTTATTCCATTCTAGGTGGTCCACAAGGAATGCTTCATGGATTTGAATCGATTTTTAAAGGAAGTAACGAAGGAGATATTTTCATTTCGGAAGAATCTGCAACATACCGTCCAGAGATGCTTTACTTAATAGGAGAGCTTCAACACTATTTTCCAGAAACAAAATGGAGATTGCTTTCTACAAAGGATCAAAACAGGTGGGCTTCTCGGGTGTATCGTTTTTTTGAACTCTTTGATATTACTAATGTGGAGTGTGCCGCTGATCTCCTTGCACGAGCACGTGATGGAGAGATCTCAATGACACCACCACCGAAGCCGCAACTTGAAGAAAAACTTTGGTTCGCTCTTTTTTGGATGAAGCCGCTGGAGGAGTTTTGGATCAGGCAGCTCACGGAGCGAGGATGGGAGCAATTAAAAGAAATTATCCCCTATAGTTGGATTTTAGATCCTATGCCGTTACCCCCTCAAGCAGTCTATCCTCGCCTTGAAGTGCAGTCGTGGAAGGAGGTTAGCAATTTAAGCCAACAAGGACGTGACCTTGTTATCAAAATCAGTGGTTTTGACGCACGTGCGTGGGGGTCTCGTGGAGTCGCTGTAGGGCATGATCTTTCAAAAAAAGAATGGCAGGAGGTGCTTCAAGTAGCCCTTGATGAATATGAAACACACCCACACCTTCTCCAGCGCTTTCATCGATCTGTATTAACAAACCAACCATATTTCAGTTGTTCTAAAGAAATCACCGAAATGCCAGCTCGTGTTCGCCTTACCCCGTACTATTTTGTCTCTGGAGAAAAAGTCACCCTTGCTGGTGGACTCGCTACACTTTGTCCTGCAGATAAAAAAATCCTTCATGGAATGAGTGATGCTATTTTAGTACCGGTAGGTATTGATAAAGGAGGGGTAATAAAAGAGTCTCATGCTTCTCATGAAGCTGGCGAATCATAACAATCTCACCTGGATATTTTATACCAATCTATTTCGGAAGCCTGGAAGCAAGGGTAGATGCTTCGCCCAAGCTCGAAGTCATCCTCAGGCAGTGTGTACACACACAGCCGTCGTCAAAATGCTTGTCTGCGTTGACTTCGCTATCTCCCGCTCGTCTCGCCCTTTCAGGGCTGCCCCCTAAAGCCAGGGCAGTCTCCCCCACGGTCTCCCGACCGCCGGTGGTGCCCCATCAGCCTTCACGGCCTCCTCGTCACGATCAGTATGAAATATCCGGGTTAAAGCTCATCTAGGTATGTGCTATAAAGGCTGAAACGACATCTTGTGGGATATCGAGCATTTTATAATTTGTTGAAGAAACAAAGAGAAGCCCTTGATTTCCTTTTCCAAGAAGATGTCCTTGAGAGTCATAAATTTCATGCTCTAAGGTGACAAATTTACGATTGTAACTCGCAATACGAATACGAACACTCACCGTTTCGAATTCTCGTGTTTCTCGTACGAATTTATGCTCGAAGGAGCGTGTTAAAATATAATAGGGAGTCTCTCTCAAATTGAACTTAGGCATAACTTGATTAAAGAAAAGCTCCCGAGTTTTTCCCACCCACATGGCATACATACCAAAGTAAACATTTCCCACAGAATTTGTATCTGCATAAGTGGCAATAAAAGTATGGATGAACCACTTATCCTCAAAATGTCCAGTGATGGAATGCGTGAGAGTATCATTGGTTGGAATGTGTGTTGCTAACGTGGTTGTTTTCATGAGAACAACAGGAGCGCTTTGTAATAGTGATGTCTCCTCTAATTCTTCATTGCCCACAGTAAAATCCTCTGCCGCCATCGGTTTAAGCATGAGCCAAAAAACATAACCCAGCGGCATGAGGGATCCGAGTATTTGAAAAATCGGTTGGTGCAGAAAGTATCCATAAGAAAAAATCACAACTGCAAGTGAACCGATACAAAACATTTTGACCTGAGGAATGACATTAACTGGCCCATTCATAAAAGCTCTCCCAATCGAAAGTGCTTCGTATCCGACAAAAAAAGTAGCATAGAATATCATAAAATATTCTAGCTCTAATTCGATAGCAGCAGCACTCACCGCCACAATGCCACAGAAGAGGAAAGGTAAAATAGGGGAGGTAAGAAACCAGGATGGAATCAAAGAAAAAATGGGATGGGAACTGCGGTTCGCATTACTTTTTAAAAACCATCGTAGAGCAATATACCCACTATCCAGCGTTGTTAATCCACAAACCACCAAGAAAGTCATGTAAGCACCAAAAAGCCATGGACTCCTGGAGGAGGCTTCTGAAAAAACCCGTGTCAATAAATCTTCAGAGTAAGTATAGCCAGCAATACCTGTGTGAATAAGCCGACTTGCTCCTCCAGAAAGGGCCCATAAGGCAAGAGCTCCATGAAAGAGAAGAACAAGTCCGAAAATGACTGCACCAAAAGCATAGGAGAGTGTGATTGAAAGATTTTCTCGTCTGATCTGAATGGCTCGTTGCCATTGTTGTAAGTCAAGCCAGGGACCAATGAGGAAACCTATGCAAATGGGAACAAGATAACCGTAAAAGTTGAGATCATGGGTTGAGAGCCTTCCTGGAATAGGAAGGGCTTCCCAGTAGGCTGTTCCTACGTGAGAGAGAATAATACCGATAGCTCCAGCAATGAGGAGAAAAAGGCATCCGTGACTATATTTGATTCGGCGTATATTAAATTCTTCACCAAAAAGGATGCTTCCTGCCAAGATAACGAGAGTTGTTAATGGGAGGTAGAGTACATTGGGCTGAAAATGGAGTGGTTGCCATGCATAACGAATCAGAGCAAAAATGGTGAGGGTAATGGCAAGTATCTGATAAAGAAAAAAAGCCAAACGAAAGGGACGCGACCATTGATTAAAAAAATTCGCAAGCGATTCGGATCCTTCGCTTCGCTGTGCAATATGATGGGTAATGTAACCAAAAAGAAATAAGCCGCAGCAGTTGAGGATGACAAAAGTAAGGAGCCCAAAAAATCCAAAATCAACGGTGAATTGAACAGAGAAAAAAAGTCCTAGGCCCCAGAGCCAAGAAAGAGCAATGCTATTGCCCCATAGAAGTGTTCCTGCAAAGCGATGAAAAGGATGAGGGTTGTTGGTCATAGAAGAGCTGTTAACAAATGATGCATGATAGCGGCTCTAGAAAGGAAACGCGATGCTTAAATTTGGAGATCGCACTTTGAAGCAGGAGGCTCTAATGTTGAAACATTTGAATTTCTAGCCCCTTTTTATTTTGAAAATTATTGATCGTTATCTTCTTTCTGCGCTTGGTATCGCAACCCTCATGGGGGTGAGTCTTTTAAGTCTTGTCTTGGTACTTGGAAATGTCTTCAAGCAATTATTGGATCTTTTGATCAATCATGATGTGCCTCTCCAAACAGTATTTGCCTTCATTGCATTTGTCCTTCCTTTTTCGATGACCTTCACTATCCCATGGGGATTTTTAACAGCACTCCTCCTCGTCTTTGGTCGGCTTTCGGCTGATAATGAACTTCTCGCTATGCGTTCCATGGGGATGAGTTTTACAAGGATTTGTTTTCCTGTGTTGATTAGCTCTCTTTTTTTAACTGCCATCTGTCTCTGGATCAATTTAGAGGTGGCTCCTAGAGCAGAACAAGCAATGATGGAGAGCCTTTACAAAATAGCTACCAGTAACCCCCTCTCTTTCTTTCAATCAGATGAAGTAAGCGAGGATTTTCCTGATCGACGCGTCTATGTAGGAGCTCGAGAAGGAGAGACGTTAAAAAATCTTTTAGTCTTTGAGCTTGAGGGTGGACATCTCTCTAAGGTTGTCTTCGCCAAAGAGGGACATCTCTCAATAGATCAAGATCATTCTCATTTACTTCTTAAGGTAGAAGATGCCCATTTTGAAGAACGGGATCCTCAAGAACCAAATAATTTCCTAAAAATTCGTCAAGGAATTTCTATACAATCAGGTATTTTTCCGATGCCACTTAAAAGACTCTTTGAAACAAAAATGCGTTGGAGACATCTTAATTCTTATCGTCTTACGGAACTCATTAGTGAAATTGGAAAAAAAACCCCTCAGCAACTACAGCTTCTCGTTGAATTAAACAAACGTTTTTCTATTTCCTTTGCAACACTTGCCTTTGCTCTTATTGCAATTCCACTTGGAATCACTGCTCATCGAAAAGAGACCTCTGTTGGTTTTGCATTAAGCCTTGTGGTCGCCTTTGGCTATTTTTTCTTCATCATCATTGCAGATACATTCCGTTCGAACCCCCATGCTTTTCCTGTCGTTTTAATTTGGTTACCCAATATTATTTTTACCACTCTTGGAATAATTCTTTTTAGGCGTTTGCTTCGACAGTAATACCAGGGACTGTAGAGTTTCTTAACCCGCCTACTTCATACTGGTTCATTGCGAGGCGCCGCGAATCCTGATACAGACACCACCGGCGGTCGGGAGACCGCGGTGGAGATTGCCCTGGCTTTAGAAGGCAGCCCTGAAAGGGCGAGACGAGGGGGAGTGAGCGAGTCAACGAAGGTGATGGATTGCGACGACGGCTGTAGTTTGACTCGCTCGCTCCCGCTCGTCTCGCCCTTCGGGTTGACGCTTTGCGACAATCTCTCCCGCAGCTTCCCCGCTGCCGGTAGTCATACTGCCCGAGGAGTAGTTCGAAGCTGACGCAGTATCCATCAGGTGTTCGCAGCCGCAGCAGAATCGGGATGAAATATCCGGGCTAGTGCTCGAGGAGGCGAGTAACGCATTTTGCACGTTCAAGCGGAGCAGTAACTTTTTTAAGATACTCTAAAACTGCATCTTCACTTTTCCAGCCATTGCAGCATGCTGTTCATCAGAACAAGGGGCATTGAGTGGTACATCGGTAGGTACGGCAGAGGTTCCTACAAGTTTGTGCTCCAGTAGGTAGGATTCTAACTCTTCCCCACTAATATCTGCTAACATTACCCCGTCAATTTCGACACAGGGAGAAAGAGGCTGACCACTTTTTTGTTCCATTTCAAAACGGAACGCAGGGTTTTTGATAATATCTTTTTCTGAGTAGAGGAGTGAGTACTTGGTCATAACGGCACGTACTCCGTTGCTCCAACCGCACGTTGTTTTTAGGTAAGCTGTGATTTGCATGGGAATTATAATTTTGAGAAGTTAATGTTATAGATTATTCTGTTCCTTGAAAGTCTGATTAAAATAAAACTCAAAGAAACTCTTGGCCCCATGAATATTCCATTCATCGTTCGAGCAGTGAGTAACTCAATTACTGGATGCTCCATCAAGAAGTTCTTTTTGAGACCTCTCGAGCAGCTCCATTGGTCCACAATTGTGATGGAACAGTAAGAACTCTCTTGACGCTTATTATCACAATGTTTTGACCAGATTGTATCAAGACCTTCGAGAAGGTACCTTATGACTCATCAGAGCAAGTATCAGAATCGGAGAGAATCAAAAAGAGCTTTAAAGGATAGTTCCTGAATTAAGCCCCTTTTTCTCCTGGTCGGTATTCTTCTTCAGCAGCTGAAAGAGCTGCTCCAAAGCTAACCATATCATCTGAGCCACGTAATGAATCGAGTACCTCTGTTTCTTTAATCAAGGCCTCATCACTGTATGTTGTTGCTTTGATAGAGAGTCCTAGACGTCGTTCAATTTTATCAATCTTGATTACACGTGCCTCAATCTCATCTCCAATTTTTAGGACATCCTTGACTTTTTCAACCCGATCTTCACTGATCTGAGAAATATGAACAAGTCCATCAATGCTACCCATAAGTTCTACAAAGGCTCCGAAGTTAGCAATCTTGCTTACTTTTCCTTGAACGATATCACCAATCTTGTAGTGAGCATCGATTTCTTTCCAAGGATCTTCCTCGAGCTGCTTGACTCCAAGGCTAATGCGTTGATTTGCCTTATCAATGTCGATTACAATAGCTTCAATTTCCTCATTTTTCTTAAGAACTTCACTTGGATGACTGATCTTGCGATTCCATGAAAGATCTGAGACATGAACCATTCCGTCAATTCCCTCCTCAAGTTCAATAAAGGCACCGTAAGCGGTCATGTTACGGACTTTTCCTTTCACCTGTTTCCCAATCATGAAGCGCTGTTCGATTTCATCCCATGGGTTTGATTCTAACTGGCGCACTCCAAGTGAGATTTTTTGATCCTCTTTGTTGACACCCAATACAACGGCCTCGATAGCCTGACCAAGGGTAAGTACATCTGAAGGACGGACGATTCGTTTTGTCCAGGAGAGTTCTGAGACATGAATAAGACCCTCGATTCCTTCTTCGATTTCTACAAAAGCTCCATAGGGCATGAGGTTACTAATGGTCCCCTTGACTTTAGTGCCAGTTGGGAAGCGCTCTTCAATTTTATCCCAAGGGTTATCCTGAAGTTGTTTGAGTCCAAGTGAAATACGTTCTTTTTCCTTATTGATTTCAAGAACAACCACCCTGAGGCGATCCCCAGGCTTAACGGCTTGACTTGGGTGGGTGAGACGCGCCCATGACATATCAGTAATATGGAGGAGTCCATCAATGCCATCGAGATCGATAAATGCTCCAAAATCAGTGATATTTTTGACGGTTCCTTCAACGACATCCCCAGGATTGACAGTGGTGAGGAAATCCTGACGACGTGTACTACGAACAGCTTCAATTAATTCTCGACGGCTAAGAACAACATTCTTGCGATCTTCATTGAGCTTCACAATTTTAAAATCGTAGGTGTTTCCAACAAATTGCTGAAGATCTTTTGGAGGAGTAACATCGACCTGAGAAGCAGGTAGAAAGGCTTCGACGCCGACATCAACAGTAAGGCCACCTTTAACAACGGCCTTCACTTTTCCTTGAATAATTCCCTCTTCTTCAAAAAGTTTACAAATTTTATCCCAGTTTTGACGTTGGGCTGCTTTTAATTTAGAGAGGACCACCATTCCTTGATCATTCTCTAAACGGGCTAAAAGAACTTCCACTTCATCCCCTAACTGAATGTCCTCGGGATGATCAAATTCTGATGCTGGAATGACTCCTTCGGATTTGTAACCGATATCAACTAAAAATTCTTTCGGTCTTTTTTCAAGGATATGTCCTTTTACGATACTTCCTTCACGGTAATTTTTAACCGAGTTGGCAATGAGTTGCTGAAGATCAGCCATGCTAGCGCTAGTTGTCATGATATTTAAAATTCCAAAATGGTCTAAACCATTAATCGTCGCCCTTTCAAAGCAGACGATGGAAGCCGCATACATTATCCCAAAAAAGGAATATGGCAATATTAATTTTTTTGAATCCCGTATACAAATTGACTTATTTCTACGATTAATAGAACGCTGTTTGGCTCTTGTCGTACGACTTTTTGAGTCAAGGAACTCTTTTCCTACCTCTATTTTTATAGATCGGATCTTATTATTGATGAGTTCATTCGCTAGACCTACCAGAAGCCAAGTGCCGGTGTAAGGTGCGTCTGCTAATACCCAGTTTTGCTGCTGCTTGAGAACGGTTGCCACTGCATTCTTTGAGTGCACGGTCAATCATGGTTGAGGTAGCCTGTTGTAAATTGAGTGAGTCGGGGGAATGAGTAATGGAGTGTTCGGCAGGTTCCAAAAGGGTGGTGTTACACATACGTGATGGAAGATCACGAATTTGTAATTCTTGTTCTCGACCAAGTACAATAGCATGTTCCACGGCAGTGCGAAGTTCACGAACATTTCCTGGCCATGGGTACTTTATAAGCAGAGACATAGCTTCAGAGGAAAAAAGACGCTGTGGTTTTTCATGTTCTTTTGCTAGCTCGATTAAAAAAGCCTCCGTGAGCAGAGGGATATCCTCTTTACGATCACGTAGCGGGGGCATCAAGAGCGGAACGACATTGAGACGAAAAAAAAGATCTTCACGAAATGTCCCTTCAGTAGTCATTTTTTTTAAATCACGGTTAGTAGCTGCAATCAGACGAACATCCGTTGATAATGTTTGATTGCCTCCAACACGTTCAAATGTATGTTCTCCAAGAATACGTAAAATCTTAACCTGAACGCTTGGATCGATCTCTCCAATTTCATCCAAGAAAAGAGTCCCCCCACGAGCTTGTTCAAAACGACCAATGCGGCGCTCTGTGGCTCCAGTAAAAGCCCCTTTTTCATGTCCGAAGAGTTCGCTTTCCAAAAGTTGGGGTGACAAAGAAGCACAGTGAACGGCAACAAAGCGTTCTTGAGATCGAGGACTGAGCATGTGAATTGCTTTTGCTGCAACTTCCTTTCCCGTTCCGCTTTCTCCCTCGATGAGGATAGTTGCTTTGGATGGGGCAACCTGACGAATCGTATCAAAGACGGTGGTCATGATAGGGGAGGTTCCAATCATTTGCTCCAATCCATATTTTTTTTGGATTTCCTGTTTGAGCTCTCCATTTTCTTGTTCTATGGCTTGTTCCCGTAGCGAGCGACGCACCAGCATTTCTAGGCGTTCAATATTTACTGGTTTTGTCACAAAATCATAAGCTCCACGCCTCATCGCTTCTACTGCGGTATCTACAGATCCATATGCAGTCATGATAATACAAATGGGAGGCTTTGGTAGCGCTAGGGCTTTTTCCATGAGTTCCATACCATTCTCTCCTCCTAGTTTTAAATCAGTGATCAATACATCAGCTGGATCCGCTCCTAGGGTTGCTAAAGCCCCGTCTAGTGTTGCAGCACTATACACATCATAATTTTCGCTGAAGGCCTCTTTAAGGCCCTCGCGAGTATGTTTTTCATCATCAACGATCAATAAAATCTTCTTCATTTTTTATGAAACAAAAGAGTGGGAAGAGAAGGTCATAGATTGTCTGTGTGGTCTTGGCAAAACGATGGAATTTTATTCCCCTCTAGCAGACCGTATCATCTTTTTTTTAATCTTCTCTCTTCAACAGTATCTCTTCTATTAACTCTGGCAATGCTTCACGATAACTTGGAAATTGAGGAGCCCAACCAAGGGTATGTAGCTTTTCATTAGAGATTTGTTTGGAAGTCCAACCTCGCTTGCGATTCAGATCAGCTGGGCCTGGAGGTGGAAGTGGTTTTTGAAGAGCCTCTGAAATCCATGCATAAACTTCCCTCTGGGATGCTGGAGTATCATCAGTGACATTATAAATTCCTGATGCATTTTCATGTGTCATAAGACAAAATAAAGCAGATGCAGCATCATCACGGTGTATTTGGTTAATGAGTCGTCCCCCTCCATTTTCAAGGGTTGCTGTTCCCTCAAGAAACTTCCTTAAAAGCATCGAACGGCCTGGCCCATAAATACCTGAAAGACGTGCTACTACTCCCCCTGATTGAAGAGCAATCTTTTCGGCCTCCAAGAGAATTCTTCCTGTTTCACGGTCAGGTTCTGCAGAAGAGGATTCGGTAACAATTTCTCCATCTTTCTGTCCATAAACCGAGGTGCTGCTCACAAAAAGCGCTCGCTTGGGCTTCCATGAGTGTAAGAGACGTTCCAAACCATCGCGATAGATTGCAGCATAGGTATCACTTCCTCCCTTTCCAGAGCTCACGCAATAAATCAATAGTGATTCCGGGGGTATGTTCTTTGTGAGGGCATCAACAGCCAAAGGATCTGTAACATCACAGCTTAAGAGAGAATATGATTTCTCCGTAGGAGAATGTTTTACTAGGCCGGATGTTTGATGTTCATCACTTGTGGAGACCGTGAAACCAGATGGATGCTGCGTTGAGCATGAAGTCTTCCTCGGGTAGTCTGTATCCGCACCTATGTCGTGAGAATTCATCACTCGCATGACCGCACTAGCCTTCACGACTTCCTCGTTATGATCAGTATGAAATATCGGTTCTAGAGGAGTCCGAACAATTCCTAAGACGGAGTATCCTTGTGAACAAAAAAGTGAAGCTGCGGCCTTCCCAAGAAAGCCGCAGCCAACGATAATGAGGGAAGTTTTTTTTTCCAACATGTAATGTCAGGGACTAATGAGCGTTATAGCGTTGTTTTGCTTTCGCTTTCTTAGCACTTAATTTTGCTTTGCGTTTAACCCGTTGCGTTGGGGTTTCGAAGGCACGAAGACGCCTTACCTCATCGAGGATTCCCTCGGTGTCAAGTTTGCTCTTGAGACGCTTGAGCGCTCTATCTATTGGTTCGCCCTTACGGACTATAACTTCTGGCATGTAAATTCACCTGCTTTCTTGTAAATGATGGGAGCCTGCCCGGAAGCGAAGTTCAAGTCAAGTAAGGAACTCTGTTCTTGGTTGCTCACAAGAGTATTTTTGTTTTATGGAAGGGGACTTCACTTTTGAATCTACGGGATCTTTACTTTGGTTCTTCTTGAATGGAGGTACTCAAAGAGACTGTGTCACCATATCGCTCAATAGTGAGGGTTACTTTTTCTCCTACTTCCGTTTGTTCTAAACAATGACGCAGGTCAATCGGGTCATTTATAGAATGATGGTTGAAAGAAGTAATAACATCACCTGGCTTGAGACCAGCTTTTTCAGCAGGAGAATTTAAAAGTGTTGCTGCAATGAGCGCTCCTGAGGTTCTTGTTAAGCCAAGCTGCTTGGCAAGAGGAGTATTGAGCGGTCGTAGAACAACCCCAAACCAAGGACGGAGCACGTGACCATACCTTGTAATATCGTTATAGACACGACGTGCTACATTTGACGGGATTGCAAATCCAAGCCCTTCAGCACCACCGCTACGACTAATGATGAAGTTATTGATGCCAATCACCTCTCCGTGAATATTCACCAAAGGTCCACCTGAATTGCCGGGATTAATCAGAGCACTTGTCTGAAAGAATTCATTCACTGTCTCGCTCAAAGCACGGCGGCCTTTGGCACTAATAATGCCTTCGGTAACGGTTTCTTGTAGTCCAAAAGGATTACCGATTGCCACGACAGTTTGTCCTACTTTGACCTGATCAGAGTTACCAAAAGGGATAGGAATTAAATGGTCAGCTTGGATTTTAAGAATCGCAATATCGGCTCGATCATCGAAACCAACAAGCTTTGTAGGCAGAGATCGTCCGTCATCTAATTGAGCATGGACTTCGATGGCATCTTTAACAACGTGCCAATTGGTAATGATATCTCCACTTTTCGAAACGATCATGCCTGAGCCCATTTTGTTTGGAGAGGCTTCCTGGACATGGGAAAGGCCTAAAAACTCTCGTAACAAATCTTCGCAATTTGGAGCATCGGTAGTAATGATACTGACTACAGAGGGAACAATGTGTGCTATTAAACTTGTGAATTCTTCATCAAGAACTTGGAGAGAAGGATTGCGACAGGAGGAGGAGTCTGCTCGCGTTAGGAGTGTAGAAGGGGGAGGGAGGAGTTGTTGATAAGTTTTTTTTTCTAGAAGAGAGGTTTGATAAAATTTCCAGAGGAAAATTCCTGTAACAACGAAAAATAAAAAAAGAAGAAAAAGAAGGAATCGTGGAAGTTGGTAGCGTTTCATGAACAGGTGCTATCTTAAGAGAGTGAAAATCTCATACCATCTTCTAATAATCTCTACGTGGCACTAGATTCTTACGAGGTTATGGGGTGACCGACGGGACTCGAACCCGCAACAGCCAGGACCACAACCTGGAGCTCTACCATTGAGCTACGGCCACCATAAAATAGAGCGCTACATCATGAATTATCTCGTTCTATTGTCAATCTTTGTGATACGAATTTCATTGCATGAAAGCAAATCGTGATCTCCTTCGGCGTACATTTCTTGTTTTAAGAAAACCACCCTTCTATGCCTCTATAAAAGCTCAGGAAATCGAGCAGGGTTATTTTCTGCGGCATCCTAAAAGAGATTTGCTACTACAGCGGGTGAACAGGGACTATTTTGTTGTTCCCAAAGAATCTCATGAGCGAGTTCAATCCAAAGAGGTAAGATTATCAAAAGCTCAATTTGATTTTTTGTGGCCCTTCACCGAAGGACAACGTGTTTTTTTGAATCGCTCCATTTTTTTAATAAAAAAACTCAAAATCATATTAGATGTTTTTTTAGGAGAGCATGCTCCTTTGATGTTAGCTACAGTTAATTTTCCTACTCTTGCTGCTAGTAAGGCTTTCGAGCATTTAGAATTTTTAGGTGAAGAGGTGACAGGGCGTGAAGAGTACGAAACAATTTCACTCGCCATGTATGGGGCACCTGAATCAAAAGGAATTTCTCAGGTAGGGGCTCTTCCCTACGTTATTAAAGATGGAAAATTACAGGTACTCCTCATTACCAGCTCTTCAGGAAATCGTTGGATTCTTCCCAAAGGTCAGCAAGAGCCAGGAATGACTGCTCACGAAGTAGCTTTAATGGAGGCTGTCGAGGAGGGTGGGGTATTAGGGTCAATTCGTGCTGATGTACACACTCGTTGCCAAATGAGCAATGGAAGTTTCTTGCAGCTCTATGCACTGAAAATTTCGAAGTTACTTGGAGTTTGGCCAGAGGAACATCTTCGACTTCGTAGGCTTCTTCCTCTCAATGAGGCCTTGGAGTTAATGGAGGACCGTAAAGTAGGACGTGCTGTAAAGCGCCTAGCAGCATTGCTTAAAAATGATATTTGATAGAAATGGTCTTGTCCGAAAAACGTAAATAGAAACAGAAAATCTGATGTGCTAGCCTAACCCGCCTATTTCATACCGATTCTGCTGCGGCTTGCGAACACCTGATGGATACTGCGTCAGCTTCGAATTGCTCCTCGGGCAGTATGAAACATACAGCCTTGCGTCAAAATA
>WBXG01000015.1 GCA_008932965.1 Verrucomicrobiota bacterium | reverse complement strand
TGCTATTACAAGTCTCATTACTGCCTGTGTTACCAATCTTGGTTTCAGTCGTATCATGAGTCTTTTATCTCCCATGATTCAAATTATCTACCCTGTTTTAATTCTCTATTCCCTCTGGAATATTGGAGATAAATTATGGAAGTTGAAAACCCATCGTCCCCTTTCCATTACGATGAAACCGGAGAGTAGTGATTGGGAATAATGTCCTTTCTAGCCCGGATATTTCATAGAAAAGGGATAATTAGACTTTATCGTAGATTTTCTTGAAGAGTCTACTTCGTCCTTTCTAATAGCTCCCTTGCAAAGAGTTCGAGCATTGCTGCTTGTTTCCCCAATGATTTTAAAGCCATCATTGCCTTATTGGTTTGTTTTTCAGCTTCTTGGAGTGCTGCTGGTACACCCATTACTGCAGGGTAGGTAGCTTTTTGCGCAGTGATGTCTTTACCAGAACTTTTACCAAGTTGCTCACGTGACTGGGTTACATCTAGGATGTCATCAATAATTTGATAGGCCAGTCCGAGAGCAGCTCCAAAAGATGTTAAGGTATCTAATTGTCGAGAAGTCGCATTCACCGACATCGCACCAAGTCTCAGTGAGAGTATGATGAGTGCTGCCGTCTTACGTTGATGAATGAAGCTAATATCTGAGAGCTTCCACTTTTTCCCCTCAGCTTCTAGATCGGCTACTTGACCAGCAATTAACTGCTGGCTTCCGGCAGCATGAGCCATCTCTTTTAAAAAAACTTGTAATGGATAACGTTTGGTTGGCTTAACGTGTGCTAATAATTCAAAACTCCCGGTGAGTAAGGCATCTCCTGCTAAAATAGCTATTCCTTCACCAAAAACATGATGGCATGTAGGTTTTCCTCGCCGAAGATCATCATTATCCATCGATGGAAGATCATCGTGAATCAAGGAATAAGTGTGTAAACACTCTAGGGCACAGGCTGATGGCATTGCAGACTTGAGAGGGTCTCCTTTGGAAGAACAGGCCTCTGCAGCGGCAAGACATAAAATGGGACGGAGTCTTTTACCACCTGCAAAAAGCGAGTAGCGTATTGCTCGATGAAGGGTTGTTGGTTGTGTCTTTACCGAAGGCAATGCCTCTCTTAATGCAGCATTAACAAGCTTCCTTCGTTCAATGACCCAGGAGGAGAAGGAATAACGCAAGGATGAATGCATAGAATCATCATTTACGAATTCACATCCCTGTCATCACCGTGATTTTTTGTAATTATAATGTCTTACAAAAATCTTCCAAACGATCAAGGCCCTCTTTAATGATATCCATGCCCGTTGCATAGCTCATACGAATTGTTTTATCATTACCAAATGCAATTCCTGGAATAACGGCAACATTGGATTTACTTAGGAGACGATCTGCAAAGTTCATGGAGGACATTCCAAACTTAGAAATATCAGTCAGCATATAAAAGGCCCCCGATGGTTTTATAGCCGAAAGCTGATGCATTTTGGAGAGACGATCATACATATATTCGCGACGAATATTAAATTCTTCACGCATATCGGCGACGCACTGTTGGCTACTATTTAATGCTGCAACAGCTCCATATTGAGCAAAGGAACAAGCATTAGAACTGCTATGGCTTTGAAGGGCTTCGATTGCTTGAGCTATTTTTTTAGGAGCTCCAAGGTATCCAAGACGCCATCCAGTCATCGCATAAGCCTTGCTGAAACCATTGATGGTGATCGTTAAATCACGTGCCTCTGGAGTCACAGAAGCAATACTCACATGTTTGAGCTCATCATAAATAAGACTTTCATAAATTTCATCCGAGAGTATCAAAATTTCTTCATCAGCTGCCACTTCAGCAATAGCACGGAGTTCTTCCTTAGTATAAATGGCTCCAGTAGGGTTACCGGGGGAGTTGATAATGATCATTTTAGTCCGAGGTGACATGGCATTGGCAAAATCCTCAGCAGTAATCTTCCAATTGTTAGCTGCTGTTGTTGGAATAATGATTGGCTCTGCACCCGCAAGACGCACCATCTCTGGATAGCTAATCCAATAAGGAGCTGGGATAATAACCTCATCTCCTTCACCTACACAGGCCATAATCGCATTGAAACAACTCTGTTTTGCACCATTGCTCACAATGATCTCTTGAGGTTGATAATCGAGCTGGTTTTCTGTGAGAAATTTGTGCGCAATCGCTTCGCGTAATTCTGGAATGCCAGCAACAGGAGTATAGCGTGTGAAATTATTTTCTAGAGCCTTGATTGCAGCTGCTTTGATATGTTCAGGCGTATCAAAGTCAGGTTCTCCAGCAGCAAAACTACAGACATCCACACCCTGAGCACGTAATGCTTTTGCTTTGCTATCGATAGAAAGAGTGAGTGAAGGAGTGATATGAGCGATGCGAGGAGCGAGTTCCATAATAAAAGGAGATGTTAAGATGTATTGAGTTTTAGCGATGAGCGAGAATGACCGATTTGAAATTGTTTTCGTTGATATTGATAATAGCAATTTCCCTCAAGAAACTTTCGGAGGAATCCGAAGCGTGGGCTCCATTAATCATAATATCTTTACCAAACTCTTTACGAACGGTTCCGTGAGGTGCTTTTGCTGGATCTGTAGGACCCAGAACGTTTCTTATTTTTGCAATGGCCTCTTCACCTTGATAAATCAGTGCTACGCAGAGTTGGTTTCCTGGTAATGCATGTTCTTCTTCAGGCAGCTCTGAAGGGCGAGCGCCAGACATAAAGGCAATAATGGATTCCCAATGAATGCGACCATCTGGAAGTTTAGCCTCCAGGACTTGTAGTACAGGCCCATAAAACTCTTTTGCTTGAGTCACACTCATTTGATGTATTTTGACTCCTACAAGAGCAAGTCCTGTACGTGCCAAGAGATCAATAACGCCACCTGGCCGTGTATTAGGGAAATCGAAATTATCAGGTTTGATGAGAACGAGGGTTTTTTCTACTTTAGTATCTTGAGGAAACTGAGAGGTGATATCAAAAATACCACCATCGCTTTCGGAAAATTGAGCTAAAAGAGCAAGCCCCTGAGCAGTATCTTGTTTTGTATTAGGAGCAATAACAGCAGGTTCAAAATAGTAGATTGCAGGCTCTTCACCTTCTTCCTCGTGAAGCAGAACATGATCTCCATAAGTATCACGTAGTGTCTCTCCACGACTATCCATACGTTCATCATCACCAACAATGGTGCTCACTGTTTTAATAGCATCCTCACCTTGGAGAAGCAGGCATAGCATCTGATTACCCTCTTGTGGAAGGGATCCACGCAGGAAGGCACTTGTTAACTCTTGGGTGCTGAAGTTATCGGCTAGAGCCTCACCAAGCTCCTTGCTCGGAATAAACATCCGAGCTCCTACAAGATCTAATCCAGAGCGAGAAAGAAGACGGGAAAGGATATTACCAGTACGTGCCTTATAGAGGGCTTTTGGGGTAATGAGTACGTAAGTGAGTTGTTCGGACACGAGTTGTGATGGATGGTTGTTTTGCAATAGGGCAAGTGAGATTAGTCGAGATCATTTTAAGAGTCAAATTGGTTTTTTTGGAATGATTGCTACAAAATCGCCAAAATTGTGTCACTACGCAAATTGACACTTGTATTTTAGCAAAAAAGGTTAATTGATATCCTATTTTATTATTTTTATGAGGTCCTTGAATTTTAATTTCCTTTTTAAATCACTTTTCTTGGGAATTATTTTTTTATCGATCAATCATCTTCTTCTCTCGGAAGATCCTCTTTCCAAATCAAGATTGATTACTACAACCTCCTACACACTCTTTCTTAATGACATGACTCAAGCGGCCTGTAGTGATGATCTGTATGTGGGCATCGAGGCCATCTTTCGGATTGGAGAACCAGGTCACTATCACTACCAAAGCCAGGTTCAATCAGGCCTAGACCCTATATTACAAAGTGACCGTAACGAAGAGTCTTCTCAGGCTCCAGAGGCAACGCAAGCGAGCATGGCAAGGGGAGGCTGTATGCATGTATATTCCCCCATTCAAAACGGAAATCTCACACAGCATTCATCTGATCTCTGTGGCTTCGGAGGTGATCAGCATGAAAGATCGGGCTTGGATTCAGTATTATTTTTAAACACGAGGACTGCAGAATACTATGGCGCATGGATAAGTGGTTTTAGCTCTCCTCTGCTATCCCTACATTGTTTTCTTCAATCCAACCCTTCCCAGGAGATCACCCAAATAGATGCATCACTTTATTCGAATCAGATTCGCTTTTCCATAAGCCAGAAAGAAGAATCATTAGATTGTGAAAAAGAGGAGAAAACAACCAGTGCTTCTTCGTGGGATGATCCTATTGAAGCCATAGTATTGATTGGAGTGATTACAGCTGGAGCGTGGTACTGGAGCCCCTCTTGTAGAAAAAGTGATGCACCTCTAATAATAGAGCATTCTCATCTCAATTACGATAGTCGGGATCATGAAGACAGTCCTCAAATAAAGAGAAAAACAACACTGGAGCATGCTCTTTGCTCTTGGAGACGCCTCAAGTCATTAAGGGAGCGATTTGATTGTAATGAGAAGGCTGATGAGGAAAGGGAGGCGAGCATGTTTAGTAAGGGCTCTGTGAGTCCCTACCACCTAAGTCGAGATAAAAATCCAACGCAGGATCCATTTGGCTTCCTAGATTTCTTCGTTAATGAGGATGAAAGAAGCGGGCAAACCTCGTTAAGTGCTACTAATCAAGGACTCTCTGGTTCTCGACGCTCATCCGCTATCCTTATTGATAGCACTTCATCTTCCTCAAAGGATGAATATTCTAGCCAGTCAGTAAGCTTTCAGACCAAGAAATTATCAAACCCTCAATTTCTAGAGGCTAGCAAAAATTTTAACAGTTTTCTGAGAAAAGCATCTCGGACACTTAGTACCACAGATTGGAATGACTGTTATGAGGAATCAATCCTTCTTCTAGAGCATCATCAAACAATCCTGGAGGACAAAGCTGATTTCCAACGGTTCCAAGCATCCTTATATAATGATCGCCCTCGACCCATCACTCATATAGAGAACAGTTATCAAGAGGCAACAAAACAAGAGGCAACAAAACATGTCGCCTCTTGGCAACAGATCACCCATTACTGTGATGCTATTCATGATCTCTTTTTTTTCCGTGATGAGGCATTAAAACAAAACTCAGAGGAAGCTTGGAATAAGCTTGTTAAGGCTTCTAATCAAGCAGAAGAGCTCTATTCCAAGAGTGATTTAAAGATGGAACAACTCTTTGATGACTATTCTCGTGAAGAACCAATAAGGGATTCTAAGACTACTGATCGCTCAACTAAAGGTTTGGTATTCTTCAAGCCCTCTAGAGCTACCTCACCTGTTTTAGCTACTCCTTGTCCGATCAATGACTTTACCTCAACATTCACTCTTGCGTTGTTACCTTATCTGAAGCTCAGGCATGAGGAGTTTTTATGTGAAAAAGCTTCATCCCAGGACTTTGCTTTGTCCTACATCGATGATGTAAGCATGGAAGAGGAAAACGAATCTCTTTTCCAAGAATTATTGGAAAAAAAAACTGCTCTTTCCAACCGCTGGAGGAAATTCCAGGAAGAATATCCCGGTCACTATACCCTCTACTCATCTATCGAAGAACAGATTGTTAGTAAAAATAAGGACCGCCAGTCACTTATTCATTCTCATTCTGATGAAGAAGAGAGCCTCCAAGACGACCCCTTTTTTCCTATTGAGGAATAGCTACATGAGGGATTGAGGATCGACATCGATAGTGATCACAACACTAGAGGGAAATTCATACGAGGCAATGACCTTGCACATCGTTATTTTAATAGCTTTGGAGCAGGGTCCGTGAAGAGCAATGTGAAAACGATATTGTCCATGTGCACGCTCCAGTGATGCTGGGACTGCCTCTCCAATGTTGATAGAATCTGGAAGGGCAAGCCGCAGGTTTTTTCTTAAAGTAGCACTATGTAAGGCGACGTGCTCTTGATCGACCCCCCTTAATTGAATCAAAATCATTTTTTGAAAGGGTGGGTATTCAAACTGCTGTCGCAAAGCCATCTCTTGCTCGAAAAATCCAGAGGTATCGTGATGCCGTGCAAATTGAATAGAAGGGCTTTCTGGGGTGTATGTTTGAATCATCACCTCTCCTTCCCGATCTCCCCGACCTGCGCGGCCTGCAACCTGCGTCAAGAGTTGAAATGTTCTCTCACCTGCACGGAAGTCAGGAGCATGGAGGGTTGTGTCGGCATTAATGATACCAACCAGGGTGACATTAGGAAAATCAAGTCCCTTTGCAATCATCTGTGTCCCAATAAGAATATCGATCTGTTTTTTTCTAAAGCGATCGAAGGTTTCTTGGTAGGATCCTTTGCGTTGCATGCTATCAGCATCGATACGAAAACACCGTGCCGTTGGAAAAGCTTGCTGCACGGCTGCCTCCACACGCTGGGTTCCTACTCCTGAATATAAAATACCAGCTTCGTGGCAGCTAGGACATGTCGTCGGTGGCTTTTCCATATGGCCACAGAGATGGCAAATGAGTCGCTGGCTCGCTCGATGAAATGTGAGTGACAGGCTGCAGTTAGGACATGAGCAAGCGGTACCACATTGAGGGCATAACAGTGCGCTAGAAAATCCTCGACGATTGAGAAAAAGAATCACCTGCTCGGAGCGTTCTAATCGATCTGCTATCGCCTGGCGCAACAAAAAGGAGAGAATAGCATCTGCCCCCTGCTGCCTTCCTTGCAATCGCATATCAATCACTCGCACCAGTGGCATACGTTGATGATCAGCACGCTTAGGAAGTTCTAGGAGAGCATATTTCCCAAGGTGCACATTGTTCATGCTTTCAATTGAGGGGGTAGCACTGCCAAGCACTAGGACAGCTCCTTCATAGCGGGCACGCATGACAGCTACATCTCGAGCATGATAGCGAGGGGTCTCCTCTTGTTTGTAACTAGTCTCATGTTCTTCATCCACAATGATGAGACCTAAATCTTGCAATGGAGCAAAAATCGCACTTCTTGCTCCTATCACAATCCGCGCCTCTCCTCGATGCAGACGCAACCACTCATCATGACGTTCTCCCTCCGAGAGATGACTATGTAAGACTGCAATGAGTTTTTTTTCTTGAGTATGCTCAAGGCGTGCTCGGAAGCGCTCTACTGTCTGTGGGGTGAGTGCGATTTCAGGAACTAAAATAAGAACAGATTTTCCAAGTGCGAGAGCCTTTTCCATAGCCCTCAAATAGACCTCTGTCTTACCGCTTCCTGTGACTCCATGAAGTAAAAAAGGAAGTGAAATAAAAGGCTCTGATTTTTTTTCTAATGCTACTACCCGCAGGAGTTCTTCATTAATGAGAGCTACTGTCCGATATTGATCGCTATTGAGTTTAGGGATAGGACTTGGCAATAGTTCCTCATGAGAAAAGGGATCACGTGAAACCGATTCTTCCTTAAGAAAAATCCATCCTTCTTGAACCAATGCATGTAAGGAACTCCCTGTTGCCTTTGTTTGTTTAAGGAGCTTGGCAGCGCTCATTTTCTCCTTGGAGGAGAGCAAGAGCTCGAGTAACGCTTTTTGTTTGGGGGCACGTACGCCAAGAGCATGCAGAAATGTTGGAGAAGGTGTTTTGAGTAGAATAGCCATCCTTACTTTTTTTTCTGTAAGAGAATTGTTACGAATTGTTGTTGGAACTAACGACCGCAAAACGGCATCCAGGGAGGTGCAGTAATAGTCGGCCATCCAATAGGCAAGCTTCATAATCTTAGGAGAAATTAATGGTCTTTCCTGTGAGGTTTCCAATGTGCCCGATCCCTCTTCTCCCTCATGGCATAGAGCACGGTAATCGATCACTTCTATGATTTTTTTGACCTTGGAAAAGGCAACTTTGTCGTGCAACGAAAGCACCACTCCCATCACAATGGCTTTGCGTAATGGAACACGGACCCGTACCCCTACTTCAACGCGCTGTTGCAGCTCATCTGGAATGGCATAGTCAAGTTCGGTGCCTTCGGTACGGTCTATGAGAATACGGGCGTAAGACATCTTTACTTTGTGCTTGGAGTCACTTTGTTTTTTATAGTGTATTCAATTGAAAAGGGGATGTGATAAACATGCTCTTCATCCCTAGCCCGGATATTTCATACGATCGTAACGAGGAAGCCGCAAAGGCTGATGGAATAAGGCAGAAACGTATTTTGACGCAGGGCGTAGAAGTCCCTAATGCCCGAGGAAGACTTCGAGCTCAACGCAGCATCTATCTGACTTCCCAGCTTCCGTAATAGATTGATTGTGAAATAGGGGGGCTAGCATGCTAGCTTCCGATTTCCACAGGTAATGACATAAGATATCCAGGTGAGACCTCGCTTCCCTCGCTTCTATAAGGCAGCTGTGGCTAGGGAGGGAATCGAACCCCCGACACGAGGATTTTCAGTCCTCTGCTCTACCGACTGAGCTACCTAGCCATACTCCTAGAAACAACTAAGTGGATGTAACTCTAGCGATTTTATTGCAACGAGCAAGTCACAACTCATCCCATTTTAAAAAACAACTCCGATCTGGGCACCTAAAACCAGTGCATTTGGTGTTGTGCTGGAACCAGCAGGATGAATGACCCATTGAATATCTGGTTGGATATAGGAAAATTTCGTCAAAGAGACACGATAACCAGCTTCGTAAACAAGCTCATAGTCACGAGTTCCATGACCTATCTGCTGACTTAGTGCTGAAAAATCTGTGCTATAATTTCCATAGGCTACGCCAGCAATGCTCATGTCATTGGTACGTCCAGGAATAAGCCCTGTATA
Organism: Verrucomicrobiota bacterium; assembly: GCA_008932965.1. GTDB lineage: Bacteria > Verrucomicrobiota > Verrucomicrobiia > Chthoniobacterales > UBA6821 > CAIWMF01. Next base: position 21,378 of record WBXG01000015.1, on the reverse strand, counting down.
AATGGCCCCTCCATTGACTTGAAATGGCATCAATGAAGTATTTTGTTGAGGAGAGAGTGTATAAACAGACCATAGAACTAACCCTTCTTCTGTGAGGAGGCTTGGTCGATAGACTGTCTGATCAGCATGCCAGTAGAGGCCGTACGTGTTGGGCGTTTTATCCCTATTATTGAATTGGGGATATTCCATGCTTGAATAGTACCCCCCCATCCAATAGTGGCCTTCGAAACCCGTAGGAATAGATTTTTCTTTTACTTTAGGGAGAGAGCATAAAGTTTGTTTAAAAAACTCAGGGTTCCAACTGTATTGCCCCAGGAGCATGACTCCATCGTTAGGATAAAAGTTCCAATTCAATCCTTGCACAGAATTTTTGGGCACTACCTGGTATACACCACAGCGAGCAACCATATGAGAGGGGAGGTCTATTTTGAGTCTGCTGCCCCAGACAGCATTAGGATAAGTAGAAAATCTGCTGTTCACCGGAAGGGACTGAGGATTCCCATCAATTCCATTATTCATATAAAGCCAGTAGAGGGGAGAGACGGCAAAATCATCTCCAGAGCCGATGCGCCCTACTTTCAAACTAGAATGATTGTTCCAAAAATCTTGCTGATACGACAGTTCATACCAGTGGAACGTCTGACCTCCGTAAACCTGCTGCACTGTAAATTGATTTTTAATATTCTCTTTGGAGAGACTATTTCCATCACGTTGAAGAGTGCTCATTAAGAGATAGCCACCGGGCCACCCAAAAAGTTTTTCTGTTTCAATAAGACACCCTAGAGCGAAATTATCAGCATACCTCAAGCCTCCTGGCACTTTTCCTCCAACAGGATTTCCAGCAACATTTGAGGTGTAGGTCACTGAAAATTCAATCCCATGCCGATCTAATATGTCGCGATATCCAATCCAATTTCCAGAAGCATATTGAAACTCTCTCACATTATGGGGCATGTTCGCTATGGCATCATAAGGGGAACCAAAACGTCTTGGGCGCGCTCCTGATCCCATTCCTCCTCCTCTTAGAGCTGGATCTCTATTGATTCTCTTTTGAAGAAATTCCATCTCCTCACTTTTTGAAGATGGAACTTGTTGAGCGCTAAGAAAGGGCAGCCCGACTATGATTAAAAAAAGAAAGAGCTTTTCTTGATTAGGCACCCTGATCATGAAGTGATTACTCCCAAAAATATTTTCTCATTACGATTTTTTTATTGCAGGGAAGAGCCCCCCTTCAATGAGTCGAAGTCTTTTATGGAGCCTCTGGAGAGATGCTTCCTTTTTTACTCAGCAAGAATTGATAGCAAACTCTTCCTAGGAAAAAAAGAGGCGTAGCACTGAGCGGCCCACGAGATTGAATCAAAAATCCATCTTCATGGTGGCTTTCTGCAATAACAACGGGAGCAAGGTGCTTTGTGAGGGTTCCTGTTGAGGGAAGGAGTGAAAAATCTAGGAGCGCTCTAACTTGAGGAAAAAAAGCACTCCCTACTAGAAGGCTTGGTCGTGCTAAGGTGTAAGCACGCTCCACAATTTCTTTGGAAACAAAATAAAAGAATGCTTCATTGGCCTCATCATAAAGCACTTTATTTTTTGAGAAACCGGGAGTGGATTCTAATGTTGGAGAGGCAGCGTTATGATTGCTGGTTTCCTTTGTAACAACAGGATCCGAAGAGATAAAAAATGATCCGTTAGCAGAAGCTAAGCAGGGCTCTATTGTTGAAGCCACTTTGGGCATTGAAATCATTAAAAGATCATTTTGATCCGAGGCTTGAAGAGAACCTCCAAGTTGTGGTGCAGCTTGATCTAACCAGTTTGCCACCTTCTCAGAATCGGCTTCTGGAGCAGTCATCAGAAGTGTTGGAAAGGTGCTTCCACTATTCCAATCGAGCATCATGATCATTTCTGGTTTTAATAGAGTTGCTAGCAAAAGCAGATCAAGATCCCGGGATGCTAACATATCGCTGAAATGGAGGGGAAGAGCTCGGTTGCTTTTGATATTTTCTACGATCTGCTTCCAGTTCGTGAGTCGCTCTATAAAACCTAGTGTTGTAGGCTTGGTAATGCGGAGACCTTGATGGGATAGGTGTTCCTCAATATTGAAATCCCCACTGAAAAATAGGTTTTCTTCCATTCCCTCTTGCGTCAAGCAAAACGAAGCTCCCGTTGCTTGTGCTAATGACAACAGAGGCTCCTCCCGGCTCACCATGGAAATGTAGGGGATTTTTTCAAGTGCTGCAGACTCCCTCACATAACAAAAAAGATCCCCCTGCAACAAAAGATGATGGCGGTTTTTTTGGTAGAGCGGCGCGTTCCGAAGAGACTCCTGGCTCTTAGTTCGGCCACAACAGAGATCAAGCGTTTTTTGAAGCGCCTTAAGGTCATTACTCACAAAACACCAGTTATCATGAAGGACTGTGTAGAAAACCAAAGAAGAAATTGTTCTCTTCTTAATGATTTCACCATGATGTTCCTCTACTTTCAGAACAACCTCATTAACCTTGCTCGTGGGCATGTTGAAACGTTGGAGCAATCGCATGATCCCTTCCTCCAAGGAGTCCTTGTCTCCAAAAAATTGACATCCCACAATCCAGCTAGGATCTTGTTCACCCGGCTCTACGGCAGCAAAGAGACGCCCCGGACGAATTTTATGTAGAAGATCCAGAGCTATTTTGGGGCTCATCGTGTTACTCAACAGACCACTCTTTTCATAAAAACGATCCAAAGGACGACGCAGAAAATTTTTTATTTCTGGCTCTACCGTTAGTTGACAGAGCTCGGATGCATTCCAACGAGCAATGGAAGAGGGAAGATCGGGTGCTTCAAAAAGAATAGTTGTATTGCTCGGAACGAGTGCTGCAGCAGTCATTGGCCCAGAACGACGTAATTGCCAATAAACAACGGAGGTAACTACTACAAATATAATCCCTAAGATCAATGCCGTTTTTTTCATAACTTCAAATTGTAATCTAAAAATGGACTTTAAAAAAGAAAATCTCCAATAAGAGAGAGCCATCCTTTTAAAAAAACCTTCTAAAAAATCCTGATGGTTAACCCGCATATTTCATACTGCTCGTGACGAAGAGGTCGCGATGGCTTATGGGGCAAGACGAGTGACGAAGTCTGACAACGGCTGTATGAGTACATACTGCCCGAGGAAGACTTCGAGCTCAACGTAGCATTCAACAGGCTTCTCGACTTCCGCAGGTGATTGGTGTGACATATCCGGGCAATCTGACCTTTTGAAATTAAAAATGTGTGCTATCATCTCTTCACTATGAATATGTCTATCTATTTTTTGCTTATTGGTATCCCACTGATACTTGGCCTCTGGGCACAATTTCGAGTTTCCTCGACATTGAAACGTTACAAAAAAATTACGGTTAGCAGTGGTCTTACAGGTGCAGAAGCGGCACAGCAGATTTTAGATGCCTCTGGAATTCATGGTGTCAAAATCATTTCTTCCGATGGTATGATGGGAGATCATTACAATCCTACAGATAAGACACTGCACCTTTCTGAAGAAATATTTTCAGGAAACTCGATTGCTGCTGTGGGTGTTGCTGCCCACGAATGCGGTCATGCACTTCAAGACCAAGAGAGCTATGCTCTGCTCAAGTTACGCTCAGGGCTTGTCCCTGCCACCCAATTTTCTTCACAGATTTTACCTTTTGTAATTTTGGGAGGCTTTCTTTTTCATGTAACCAACCTTATTACCCTTGGTATTGCCTGTTATGCGGTACTGATGCTTTTTCAGTTAATTACATTACCCGTAGAATTTGACGCTTCTGCTCGAGCCAAAATGATTCTTCAAAAAATGGGAATCATTCAATCACCTCTCGAGGTGGAAGGTGTTTACAAGGTTCTCAATGCTGCAGCATGGACCTACATCGCTGCTTTTGTTGCAGTTCTTGGAAACTTAATTTATCTACTTTTAGTAAGGCGGAACGAGCGATGAGTCATCGATATTTGTAGTTATTCTTCCATTGAAATTCATTTTATGACCCTCCCAACTCCTATTGTTCTCACTATTGCCGGTTCTGACTGTTCCTCTGGAGCAGGAATTCAGGCAGATCTTAAAACATTTTCAGCCTTAGGCTGCTACGGATTAACTGCTGTAACATGCATTGTCGCTGAAGTTCCGGGCCAAGTCGTCTCAATCCAGGCGGTCAATCCCGATATAGTACGGGATCAAATATCGATCTTATTTGATACCTTTTCTATTGCGGCAGTAAAAACTGGAATGCTCTATTCTGAATCAATTATCAGCGCTGTTGCAGATGTATTTGAATCTCTGCCTCATCTTCCACCTCTGATTGTCGATCCAGTAATGATTGCGAGCAGTGGTGATCCCTTGCTAGAACCTGATGCTGTTGCTGCCTATCAGGAAAGACTCTTCCCACTAGCCACCCTGATTACACCTAATCTTGACGAGTTATATTTTCTTGCTTCCGCAATAAAACGCCCCGTATCGCTTGATGAATTAAAAAGTGTCGGGTATGAGTTGCTAGCCAAGACAAAAAGATCACTCCTATTAAAAGGGGGGCATCTTCACATAGAAACAGCCACTGATCTATTACTTCTTCAAGATGGAACAGAATATTCTTTTTCAGCTCCCTTTCTACGTGATGTAGAAACACATGGCACTGGCTGCACTTATGCTGCTGCTATTACTGCCTTTTTGGCTCAAGGAAATCCCCTTCCTCAAGCAGTTGCTATGGCTAAAAAAGTCATTACTAATGCGATTGCTCATGCCTACTCTTGGAATCACGTCAGTGCTCTTCATGTGACCTCACAATAAAATAAAAACTAACATGAGAACGAGGTCAGTTCCGCTATAGGGCTAACCCGCCTATTTCATACTGATTCTGCTGCAGCTTGCGAACACCTGATGGATACTGCGTCAGCTTCGAATTGCTCCTCGGGCTGTATGTCTCATACTGCCCAAATCACAATTCGAGACCAACGCAGTAATAAGGAGCTTTCCACAAGCCGTAATAGATTTAGTATGAAATATGCGGGTTAATAGAGTGCCAAAGCAGCTATTTCAAATTTCTAATATCTTTGGGAAGTGGCTCAGTAATTGATAGCCCGAAGGAGTTACAGTAATCACATCTTCATGACGAACTCCTCCTAGGCCTGGAATATAGAGACCGGGCTCGATAGTAAAAACATGTCCCGATTTCAACATCGCCTTTCCAAAACGAGGTTCTTCATGAAGTTCTAGTCCAAGACCATGTCCTGTACCATGGAAGAAACCGCTCCAACGCCCCTCTTTTTGTTCAGTAGGATATCCTAATTGAGTAAAAAATTGCCGTACTGCTTCATCGATTTTTTTCCCAGAGGCCTTGGGCTTTATTTTATTGAATGCCAGTTGTTGCCCTTCCAGACAGGTTTTCCAGAGGTGGTGGTGGTGTTCAGAGGCTTTACCTCGCACCACGGTACGAGTAAGGTCACCATAATAACCACTTTGGGCATCTCGAGGAAAAAGATCGAGGATGATGAGTTGATGAGCATGGAGAATCCCATGTCCACGTTCATGGGGATCACATGCTTGCAATCCACCTGCAATAATAGAATCCCCAGCAGGTATACCTCCTGCACGATAAATGGCCCCCTCCACCTCGTGGCGTAATCGTTCTGAAGTGAGTAATTTTCCACTCCATTTCAAGGCATTGTTTTTCCCAATTCTACTCTTCCTCAATATTTCAATAGCTCGCTCCATTCCCACCTCCGTGATTTGAGAAGCTCGGCGGAGCCATTCTATTTCCTGAGGTTTTTTGAGTGCTCGTTCTGGGAAAAAAAGCCCTTCTCGTGTCTCTACAAAACATTCTAATGCCTCCAGTGAACGCCCCAAGCTCAGTGAAAAAGTGGCAGGAACTTCCAGATGAGAGATCCCTCTTTTTTTTATAAAGAAAGCAATAACTTCTGCTTCGCTGGGTTGATGTTGGAGCTCTTCTCCTGCTTCTTTGGCAACTAAACTCCAGGAAATCACTTGATCAACTGAGGCTTCACGACGACCACGATCTATCTCAAGGTCGTGGAGTAGGAGGATCTTTTGTCCATCATGTTCGAGATAGACAAAATCATCTGGAGCACGAAATCCTGTAGCATAAAACATATCAGCACCACGCTGACTTTCAGAAATAAGGAGACGTGCATGGCTATTGCCTTGGAGGGTCAGAGAGTTATTAGCCTGCATATTTCATACTGGTTCGTCGCGAGGTGCTGTGAATCCTGATGCAGAGAAGGAAGGTGATGGATTGCGACGACGGCTGTATGTTTCATACTGCCCGAGGAGCAATTCGAAGCTGACGCAGTATCCATCAGGTGTTCGCAAGCCGCAGCAGAATCGGTATGAAATATGCGGGTTAGCCTTGTTGCCCATAAAAAGGAGAGCATTAGAACCTTTTTAGACTCTTCTTACAATAGAATAGCTTTATCAATTATTTTAAAAAGATCTTGCCATCATGATGCTTTGAGCTAAGGTTATGCATCTTATGGCAAAAACTTCATGGCTAGAACGAGAGAAACGCAAACGTGCAACTGTTGCAAAGTGGGCAGCTCTTCGTACTGAACTAAAAGCAAAGAAAGATTATATTGGCCTCAGCCAATTACCTCGAGATGCAAGTCCTGTTCGTCTCTCAAACCGTTGTCAGTTGACCGGTCGTCGTCGTGCTTTTATTCGCCGATTCCAACTCTCTCGTATCACTTTTCGTGAAATGGCTACGAACGGCCTTATCCCAGGAGTGACCAAGTCCAGTTGGTAGTTTTCCCTTGCAGCGTGAGAATCGGGCTAGCCCGCACATTCCATACTGGTTTGTTGCGAGGCGACGCGAATCCTGATGCAGACAAGGAAAGTGATGGATTGCGACGACGGCTGTGTGTTACATACTGCCCGAGGAGCAATTCGAAGCTAACGCAGTATCCATCAGGTGTTCGCAAGCCGCAGCAGAATCAGCATGAAATCTTCGGGCTAGGGGTCCCCACACTATGGGTGGATCATAGAAACTAAATAGGTTAGCGACTCATTTTGTCTCTTGATATCAACAACTGTGTTCACATTACTTCAGCCTCTCCTCTGCCTCCTCCCATCAGCAACCTGGGATTCGGGAGAAATAATATTCTTAAAAATAGCAGCTATTTTTTTCCTTGTCCTGCTCAATGGACTCTTTGTTGCTTCAGAATTTGCTATTGTCAAAATTCGCCCAAGTCAACTCGAAGCCTTGCTTGAAGAGAAGACTCCTCAAGCAGCACGAGCCCGTCACATTATTTCCCACCTTGATGCCTATCTCTCGGCAACCCAACTTGGAATCACCCTTGCAAGTCTTGGACTCGGTTGGATTGGCGAACCATTTTTAAATTCTCTTTTTACTCCTCTCCTTTTTTCTGTAGGAATTACTTCAGAAAAAATCATTGCCTCCTGTTCCTTGCGGTGGCTTTTACCCTCATCACCTTTCTTCATATTGTCCTGGGTGAACAGTCTCCAAAAACTTTCGCCATTCGAAAACCGATTCAAACAACCTTGTGGCTCAGCCCTCTTCTAACTACCTTTTATCTTCTTTTCCGTCCTGCTATTGCCTTACTTAATGGAGCCTCCAATGCCTTGCTGCGTCATGTGTTTCGCTTGGAGCCAGCTAATGAAACAGAATTATTTCATAGTGAGGAAGAGGTCCGATTGATTTTAGGAGAAAGCACCAAAACTGATGAAATAACGCCTCTAGGCCAAAAGCTAGCCCTCAATGCATTTGATCTTCGCCACCGGGTTGTACGGGATATCATGACACCTCGTAGTGAAGTGATTACCTTTGATCTTACCAAGGACTTTGAAGAGGAGATCGCTAAAGTGGTTGCATCACAGCATACCCGTTTTCCAATCTGCTCAGGAGAATTGGATGAGGCTTCTGGTCTTGTCCATATCAAAGATTTACTAGCATGTATCGTAGCACCATCGAACAAGGAAAAGAGGTTTTCTCAATCAGAATCGCTTCCCAGCAGAAAGCAAGAGAGCATTCCTTCCAATCGAGAAGAATTAAGAGCTATTCAGAGATCTCTCTTGCACGTCTCGGAAATGATGTCCTTAGAAAAATTATTGAACTTTTTTTTATCACAGCATGCACATCTTGCTATTGTTGTGGATGAATATGGGGGGGCTGTTGGCATTGTCACACTCGATAATGTCCTAGAGGAATTAGTAGGGTCCATTCAAGATGAGTTTGATACTGCCGAAGAAGAGCTTCGCCACATTAGCGATCAGGAATTTGAAGTAGTTGGGTCATTTGCATTGCATGATCTTTCGGAAATAATCCACCTCAAGCTTGAAGAGACCGATGTTAGCACCATTGCAGGCTATGTGACGCAGCTACTTGATCATTTACCTCAACGAGGGGAACAGGTCTTGATTGGTGACTACTGCGTGACTGTTAAGGAAAGTGATGGTCGACGTGTGTTAAAACTCCATTTTAAGATCTCAAATCATGGCATCCCCCCAAAGATTCTCCCTAACATTAATACTGAATCACATCCACAGACTCTGCCAGGAAACGGGAGCTTGTAGGCAGTGATATCTAAATATGGAACCTCATAGTTCCAGTTCAAATGTCATGAGGAGCCGCACAAAGCTTTATTAGCAGAAGGCGAGCAAAGGAATGTGATGCCAGGCTGTAGGAGTACATACCGTCCAAATCACCATTCGAGACCAACGCAGTAACAATAGAGCTTTCCACAAGCCGTAATAGATTTAGTCTGAAATATTCGTGTTAGTAATGAGAATAAAATAGCTAATTTTACAGACTCCTTTTCAAAGTATTTATGAAGGACCAGCAGAACAATCACAACGAGGAAAGTTCCTTACTCTCCAAGGGAGTGAGACCATTCTTGTGTTGTTTTTTTCTTTTGTTAATAGCTTCTCTCTCTTTTTCTGCTGAGGGGGAGACCTCTTTTTTAATTTCAAGTCCGGCATTGACAACGAATGAAGAAGCTCCCCTAGCTCCTCCTTCTAACATCACAAACCAGCTTGTTTTGTCTATAGCGCAAGATCCATCCAATACAAACACCCTTTCTTATCCTACTCCAGCAGCTTCACCACAAGATCTCTTGCCATCTCCAGCAGTAGTGTTAACCCCTTTAGAGAATACCAATCTTATATCTTCGAATAACCCTGTTTCACCAGAAGTCACATCGAATACCCCCTCTCCTCTCCTAAGAACAAACACCACACCAATCCTTGGCACCAATTCCACTTTGTTTGAACAAGATTTAGAAAAAAAGGGAGATGCTATTCCTGCTTCGACAAAAGCATTAATGGATGCTGGAACTAAAATAAAATCAGGGGTGGTGGCACCTAGAGCTCCAAGTCTCACCATCGATGAGTGTGTTAGAACGTCACTGCAAAAAAACCCCTCCATCCTCACTGCTATCGATACGATACGTCAACAAAGTGGTAATTTTATCACAGTACGATCAGCTATTATTCCTCAACTGGGCATCACAAATGCCTCCTATACCTGGATTGATCCTCAATTAAATAACAGAAGTCGCCTGCCTAACAGCCAAGTTCCTATTAACCAAAGTTGGGGATTACAATTAGGTGGCACTCAGCTTCTCTACAATGGAGGCACAGCAATCGCCAATATTAAAGCAGCCAAATTCTCTGAACAGATCGCCTACTATAATCTTCGAGTGACAATCGACTCGGTTATTGCACAAATTATCTCTGCTTTTTATCAGGTTGTTCTTAATCGAGCACTCGTTGTTGCCAACCAACAAAGTGTCGAATTACTTGCCAGCCAAGTCGAAGATCAAAAAAGTCGTTTTGATGCAGGTACGGTACCTCGTTTCAATGTCCTTCAAGCTGAAGTGCAGCTTGCCAATGCACAACCTGCGCTCATCACAGCTCGTAACAACCTTCGCGTTTCTTTATTTCAACTTGTTCAACTCATTGGAATGAACTATCCGAATCTCAACTCTGTTGAAGTTCCTTTTGAAGTTGTTGGGGAGCTTGTCTATCAACCACGTAAAATTAATACTGATGAATCGATCCACACGGCTTTGCAGCGAAGCCCAACACTCAAATCACAACGGCATAATATTTTAATGATGGCTGAAAATATTACTGCCGCCTTAGGGGGCTACCTTCCTACAATTACTGCAGGAGGAGGCTATCAATACCTTTCTGCTGATGGTTCCTATACCAACAATGCAGGAACGAAAGTCTACAACCATAATCTTAGTAATTTTGTGAGTGGGTGGTTTTTTGGGGTTCAAGGAAATTGGGCTATTTTTGATGGGCTTGCCACCTATGGAAATGTGAAACAAGCAAAAGCCAATCTTATGATTGCTAAGACTGCTTACGATAATAGTGTCCGACAAGTGATTCTTAATGTTCAGCAAGCTATCTCCAATATGCAACAAGCCCAGGAGACAGTTGATAGTCAAAAAGCAAATGTGCTTCAAGCTGCTGAGGCTTTGCGTCTCTCTCAAGAGCGCTTGAATGCTGGTGCAGGAGTGCAACTCGATGTACTCAATGCTCAAGTGCAGCTCTTGCAGGCACAGACAACGGTTTTGCAATCTGAATACAACTACATTGCCTTTACAGCCCAATATGATCAAGCGCTCTCCTTGAACACGCAGTACGAAGAACTTTTTGATGATCCGATGAACCATCGTGAAAAAGGCCGTTACAAGATGTTGAATTCCTCAAAAAATCCACAACCGCTTTTGCCCCGTTCTTTAAGAGCTGCAGATCCTCTTCCTGCTGAATTCACGGTATCGAAGCCAAGGAACAAAAAGGCTAAAAATCGCCAACGAGAGATGATCGCAACACCATAAGCCTCTCTCTACTATGAAGAATACTGCATGGATTGAGAAAATAACTCTATCTCCCGATAAAAATTTTCCAGCAACCGGTTTTCTGGTCGGAAGAATTCCAGACCTTGAACTTCCTACGGACCGTCATGAAGCACTTCTTAGACAACAACCGCTGCAACGAAAAATCATAGAGACCCTCTTCCCCTCGAAGGATCGATTAACAAGAATTCCGTTTGTCTCTGCGGATCAATGCCATGGTTCCGACATAGCCATTGTTAACCCTCCTTTTTTAGATACAAAAAAATGTAATCAGGTCGATGGCCTAATAACAATTCATTCGGAAGTCATTTTAAGCATTACAACGGCTGATTGCGCTCCTGTATGGATTATAGAAAAAACAGGCAGAGCAGGCGCCTTAATTCATTCGGGTAAAAAAGGGACAGCGCTTGGTATTGTTTCTAAAGCTATTGATCAAATGCAGGAAGTATTTCAAATCGATCCCTACGATTGCATCCTCACTATTGGACCGTGCATTAGGCCACCTTGCTATGAAATCGACTTTGCAGAGACCATTCGCAAGCAGGCAGCCAAGGCTGGAGTAGGGGTGATTCAGGATGAAAAAATTTGCACAGCTTGTCATCTTGATCACTATTACTCCTACCGCCGTGAACATGGAAAAACAGGGCATATGGTGGCTGTTTTGTTGTTACACAACAAAACAGCTGTAACGGATAATGGGTAATGAGTGTTTTTTGCTCGGTAATAGAAACAACTTTTTGCAATTTACTTTTAAAATCTCATTTCAAAAAATTTGTCTTAGAAAATTTTCTTTTACCCATTACTCTTCACTCATTACCCATTACTTGTCTTCGCCGTCATGCTCCTTCTCGATCAATACGTTCTTAAGAAATTTGCAATTCCTTTTCTTTATTGCATTGTCGGATTCATAGCAATCTGGCTTGTTTGGAATCTCAGCACAAATCTACCCGATTTTGTGCAAGGTCATGCAAGTTTCAGCACGCTGATCTATTTTTATTCAACTCAGATTCCCAATGTCATTGTCCAAAGCATTCCAGTAGGAACACTATTAGCACTCCTCTACTCCATGACACAAATGTCGCGTAGTAATGAAATCATTTCGATGTTGTGTAGCGGACGCAGTCTTTATCGCATCTTTCTTCCGTTTTTTTTAGTAGGACTATTCTTAGTAATCATTAGCAGCTACTTTAACTACGAAAAGGCACCTCAAGCCGAAGCGATTAAAAATCAGCTTATGGATGAAATTAAGAATGGGAAAAAAATCAACAAACTCATTCAAAATCACCTTTTTCGCAATCGTCTTGATAATCGCACCTGGTACTTGCAATCCCTTGATTTGAAAAACCAGTCAGCTCATCAACTGCAGATTATTCAACAAGATAAAGAGGGAAATATTATAGAAAAATGGTACGCGGTCGATGCTAGCTTTAATCCTTCCACGCATACATGGACCTTTGCGCAACTGCATCATGTTATTGTAAATCCTAACGGTAACATCCTCACTTTTGATTTTTCTCAACAACAAGAAAAAAATGATTGGAGCGAATCTCCCTGGCGCATTGCAAGCTCTAGTATGAATCCTGATTTGCTTGGTGTTCCTGAACTCAAAACATACCTACATAACAACAGTGACTTTACCAAAGCACGTCTTGCTCCTTTTCTAACTCATCTCGACTATCGCTGGGCACTTCCCTGGATGTGTTTTATTGTGATTCTTTTGGCTGCACCCTTAGGAGTGATCTATTCCCGTCGAAGTATTTTAAGTGGGGTGGCCATTGCAGTGAGTCTTTTTGCAGCACTTCTTTTTTCAAGTAATCTATTTTTAGCTCTGGGTAAGGGATATCGTTGCTCTGCTTGGATTGCAGCCTGGGGACCCAATATTGTTTTTGCTGGAATTGGAATTTATTTAATCTGGATCAAGGCAACAGGACGCGAGCTGCCAAAATTTCAATGGCCAAAATAAGCGACTCCAAAAAAATGAATAAAAAAGAGGATGCTCTCCCGATCTATCCTTTCACCTCATTTCTTTCATCACTTTTCATTTTTCTAGCCTGGATATTTCATATTGATCGTGACGAGGAGGCGGTGAAGGCTGATGAGGTAAGGCAGGCTTTGCAGCTCCTTGCAACACATCAGCATGAAATATCTAGGCTCAAGTTATTCTCCATTTTTGTGAATCCTCCTCTTCTCTAAATTCCTATGCTCTACGATTGGAACATCACATCCCGCTCAAAGACCTGCCAGGCAACGGGGCTACCCTTTGTAGAGGGAGCATTTTTTTATACACTTCTTTTTTCTACTCATGAAGGGTACGAACGATTGGACTTAAGTGAAGCAGCTTGGGAAGAGAGGAAAAAAGATCCGGCTTCTCCAGTTCCTTTCTCATCGTGGTGTTCTCTTTATGAATTACCTCCTGCTCCTGCTCCAGAAACCCTACCCAAGAATGATGCAGAGGAGATGTTACGCCAACTCTTATCCCTTCAGGATACTAAAAACCTGAATGCAATCTATATTCTCGCCGTGATGTTGGAGCGAAAAAAGGTATTGAAGCCACTTCCCTCTTCAGAACCCTATGTCTTGGTGTATGAACATGCTACCACCGGGGAGACATTTCTAATCCAGGATCCTAAGCTCAGTTTAGAAAATATATTAGAGGTACAAGAAGAGGTCTCTTCCATTCTGAATCAATCTGTGATCAATCCAGTAACGAGTAATGGGTAATGGGTGGCTGGCACAAAACATAAAAACGTCGAACATTCAATCACTCATTACCCATTATCCATTACTTGTCTTCAATGTCTTTAATGCCACTCCCTCTCTTCCTAGCTCCGATGGCAGGAGTAACAAATTCGATTTTTCGTCGTATTTGCAAAGAACAAGGGGCCACGGTTCTTACGACAGAGTTTGTTTCTGCTGATGGGATCATGCATAAAAATGAGAGAACACGACGCTACCTTGAGTTCACAGAGGAAGAGCGTCCACTCGGCGTTCAACTCTTTGGAGGAGATCCCGAGCGCCTTGCAGAAGCAGCGCGCCAGGTCGTTGAATGGGTACAGCCTGATTTTATTGATCTTAATTTTGGATGTCCTGCTAATAAAGTAGTCTGTCGTCATGGGGGCTCTTCTTTACTTCGTGATTGTCCCACATTAGAAAAAGTCGCTGTAGCTGTGGTTAAGGCAGTAGCCCCGCTTCCCGTCACTGCAAAAATTCGCATCGGTTGGGATGAGCATTCCATCAATGCCACCACCACAGGGCGCCTCCTTGAAGAAAGTGGAATCAAGCGGCTTGCCGTCCATGGTCGCACTAAGGCACAAGGTTATTCTGGAAAAGCAGACTGGGAGGTGATTGCCCAAGTCGTAACCGCAGTTTCTATTCCTGTCATTGGCAATGGTGATATTACCTCAGGAAAGGATGCGTTAAACTTGATACAAACAGGAGTGGCAGGACTCATGATTGGACGTGCAGCTATGAGTAATCCGTGGATTTTTGCTGAAATTCATGCTGCCCTCGATGGTAACAAGGAATTCATTCCCCCAACATTACAAGAGCGCTGTGATCTGATTCGACGCCACTGCATGGAAGAAATTGCCTTTAAAGGAAACGAAGCGTTTGCTATCTCTAGCATGCGTGCCCGTCTTATGGCCTACACCAAAGGCTTTCCAGGAGCACGCCCCTTACGCGAAAAAATATCCTGTGTCTCTTCACTCATCGAGTTAGAAGAACTTTTTTCAACTCTTGAGGCTAGCCCCGCCCTCATTTTGCAGACTCCATCTGACTTTCCCGTCTCCGCAGATGATTAGGATGAAATATCCTGGCTAACTTTCGATAATATTAAACGACTTTCAAAATAGATTCTTCCTTCATGAACACTATTAAAAAAATAGATTTACACGAATCGACCTCCAAGGGGAGCTCGCTTGTGGATCAGGTAGTGGCCATTTTTGGAGAAAAGGGGTTGCTTTCTACAATTTCTGGATTTGAAACTCGACCAGAACAGTTTCAAATGGCCCATGCTATTGCCAAAGCTCTTGAAGGGGAGACGCATCTTGTGGTCGAAGCAGGAACAGGTGTTGGGAAATCGCTTGCTTACTTGATTCCAGCTGTTCTTCATTCGGTTGCCTCCAGGCGAAAAGCGGTTATTTGCACCCATACTATCACCCTTCAGGAACAACTCCTTTATAAGGATTTACCTCTTTTGCAAAAAATTCTTGGGATTCCTTTTGAAGCTGTACTACTCAAAGGACGTCAAAATTATTTTTGTCCTGCACGTTTTAATCGTGCCCTGCATTATGCCCAGGATCTTTTTTCCGGTGATGTCTTACCCGAATTAGAAAGGATACGCCTCTGGAGTGAGACAACACGGGATGGTACACTCAGCTCTCTCTCCCCAGAGCCTGATCCTAACGTTTGGGCTCAAGTGTGCAGCGATCGTTCTCTCTGCTCTCCAAAAACGTGTGGAAAGGATCCACGTTGTTTTTATCAAGCAGCCCGACGACGTGCCCTTAGCGCTGATGTTTTAATCCTGAACCATACTCTTTTCTTTACACTCTTAGAGGATCCTAGTGAAACGGAGACCGGATATCTTTTCCCTCATGATTTTGTGGTCCTTGATGAGGCTCATACAATTGAGACGATTGCCTCGCATCACTTTGGAATTACTCTTTCGCAGTATGGACTCAAACAATTACTCCATCGCCTCTATCATCCCAGAACTCACAAAGGGATTTTTCAACAACTCAAGGCCACCAAAGCAATCACAGCAACCACCGAGCTTCTCGAGGAGAGTGATCGTTTTTTTGAATCACTTCTTTCTAAATGTGATTTTAAACAAGGACGTGAATTTCGGATTCGTAGTCCGGAGCAGTTGCCATTTTTAAAAAACAAGGATGCACTCATAGAGCGCTTCAATCGTCTTGCGATTTTAATCGAGATCATCGCAGCTCCTCTGGAGGAACCACTCCAAGTGGAACTCAACGATATTGCCAAACAGCTCTCTCAAAGCAGTGAGAGCCTACTCTCTTTTTTAGAACAACATCTTCAAGAGCATGTGTATTGGATTGAAAAAAGCGGACGTATAACCCCCTCCTGCACACTTCGTGCAGCACCCGTTGACATGGGATCCCATCTTCAAAAATATCTCTTTTCAAAAAAAACAAGTGCTATCCTTACGAGTGCTACACTTTCAACAGGAGCTCCTCAGCTCGACTATTTTCGCTCGCGTATTGGTGCCTTCGAGGTAGAGGGATTAGAGCTTGGCTCTCCTTTTAATTATGAAAAACAGATGCGTATTCATCTTGTGGGCCAAATGCCAGACCCACGTCATCCCGGTTATGAAGAGGCATTAAAAAAATGGATTCTCCATTTTACCGAGCAGAGCGATGCACGCACGTTTGTTCTTTTTACAAGCTACCGAAGCATGCAAAGCATTGCCTCGGTGATAAAACCCTTTTTTGATAAGAAAAAATGGAATTTGCTTGTTCAAGGAGGTGGTCTTTCTCGCTCCAGGATGCTCGAGGAATTTCGCTCTGGTAAGCCCTGTGTGCTTTTCGGCACAGATAGCTTTTGGACGGGAGTGGACATTCCAGGAGAGGCCCTTTCCAATGTGATGATCACACGACTCCCTTTTGCAACACCTGATCATCCGCTTACCGAGGCACGTTTTGAACAGATTGTGGCTACGGGAGGTGATGGCTTTCGTGATTACTCGTTGCCCGAGGCTATTCTTAAATTACGCCAAGGGGTGGGCCGCTTGATTCGTAACAAGCAAGATCGGGGAACCATTGTCATTCTCGATAGTCGAGTCATTCACAAACCGTATGGAAAAGCTTTTCTCAAAGCGCTCCCAGAATGCCCTGTCGAAGTGGTCTAGCCCGGATATTTCACACTAATCTACTGCGGAGGACGGGAAGCAAGGCTTATTAGTACATGGCGGGCGAGGTGATACGGGCTGTAGGCCCCCCTACCGCCAGAGGAAAACTTCGAGCTCAACACAGTATCCATTAGGTGTTCGCAAGCCGCAGCAAAATCGAGATGAAATATACGGGCTAGTCCTCTTCCGTATAAAGGAAGCGCCCACATTGAGGGCAGATCATGATCTCTTTTTCTGCTTTGGCTGAGAGGATCGTTTGAGTCGTCATCTGCATATGACATCCTGTGCAGACACCATGTTCAATGGCGGCAACGGCCATTCCATTTTTACTTTTAAAAAGTCGCTCATAACGATCTAAAATATCCTCGTCAATTGGGAGCGTGAGAGTAGGCCGCACATTCTGTAACTCTCGTTGTCGGACCAGTAAATTTTCTGAGCGACCATCGATGGTACCAAGGATGGCATTCACGCGTTTGTGTTCAATGGCATGGACTTCTTGAGCTCTCTCAATCTCAGGTTGGAGTGATGCACATTTCTCCATGAGCTCGAGTTGCTGTTCCTCCAAGGCCGTGATGGCTTTTACTCCAAGAGCAATCTCATGATTGAAGGCAGCATACTCTTCATTTTTTCGAGTCTCCATTTGTTGAATGCGATAGCGTGCAATCTGTGTTTGCTTTGCAAGAATATCGCCTTCATTTTTTTTAATTTCTCTTTCTATCTGGTGCTCAGATGAGCGAATAGATTGAAGCTTCTCATCAGCATCTCGTAGCGCTTTCTCACAGGAAATTTTTTCTTGCGGAAGTTGAAGAAGTGCTTGAGTTACTTCCCGAAGATGCTGATCGGTGTTTTGTAAAATAAGGAGTTGAGCAATAGGTTCAAGCATGATGGTGCGGGAAGATAGAAATGAGCGAAGAGTGATCTTAATTAAAAAATAATACCATGAGATGATGATCATAAAAATGACCCTCTATTTTTAAAGAGCGGGGTTCCGTCCCATAAATCTTAAATCCATGACGCTGGTAGAGCCGTACTGCTGTTTCGTTAGAGCTAACCACAGTTAAATGAAGCTGCATCACATGGTCTTTTGCATGTTTGAGAACGATCGTCATTAGCTCTCCAGCAAGACCACGACGTTGAAAGGCAGGTAAAACATTCATTCCAAAGAGAACACCACGATGCTGCTCTTTAGAGGAATCAAGCTTAAAAAATCCGACAGATCCAATCATCTGATCTTCCAGAAATGATCCATAGATCGTATTTCTTGTAATCCAATCTTTAAACTGTTGGTCTGATAATCTTTCCTCCTCGTCCATTGAGATAGAAAAAGCTAACGGAAAATCAATCAATGTTTGATGTCTAAAAGCTTTCCAGCTCCTCCAATCCTCTTCGTGCAGCAATCGAATATTCATAAACTCTTATTAAGTGAAAATAGTAAATTGTGGAAGATAGTGGCTTCTTGGTTTGAAACTAATATTTGAAAAGACTAAGTAAAAAAGTAATGAGTAATAAGTGTAGTTTCTTACCTGCGGCAAGCTCGAACTAAAATGGCCGCATCATATAAGGTCAATTTTACCAAGAGTGCTATTTTTCACCCATTACCCATTACTTGTCTTTTGCGTCTTTTGTAATTGAAGCTTAGCCGCAGCAATAAAACCAATTCCAATTAAGATCAGAAAGAAAGAAAAAAATTCTCCACGGGTGAAGCAACCAATAAGTGGCGCATCGGGCTCGCGAACGATTTCTCCAGCAATACGCAGTAACGCATAAGCAATAAAAAAAACTCCTGTTAGAATACCATTGGGGAGACGGCAGCGGGTTCGCAGCATCCAGAGAAGAGTGAAGAGCACCACCCCTTCTAAAAATGCTTCCAATAATTGTGATGGATAACGGGGTGTAAGGATAGTGGCAAGGTAGTCGTGGAGCTGAGGAGAGGAGTGCACTCCCTCTGCTACCGCATCAATCGTACAAAACTTAGGATTTATGGCTGATGTATCCTGCAGTGTTGCCACCACAAAACCAGGAGGAAGAAAAGCGAGTTCCTTAGGAAATTGCACAGCCCAAAAAACAGTTGTGGGACGCCCAAACAATTCTCCATTAATAAAATTGGCACAACGTCCTAGGAAGAGTCCAATAGGAGCAACAACAACAAGATTATCTCCTAAGTTGAGCCACGAGAGATGATGACGTCGAGCATACCAAAGAGAATAAAGAGCGAGGCCTATAATTCCTCCATGACTAGACATTCCCCCTTCCCAAACACGAAAAAAAATCAATGGGTTTTGTAAAAATGCATCTAGATCATAGAAAAGCATGTAACCAAGTCGTCCACCAATAACCACACCAAAGAGAGCACCCCAGGTAATAAAATCGGTCACTTGATCCGGAGTTAGCACAGAATATCCACGCTTGGCCAAGTGCCGATAGAGCAGCGTTCCAAAAAGAAAAGCCAGAATATAGGCGAGCCCATACCAACGAAGACCAAATTCACTTCCAAACTGGATAAGAAAAGGACTTAGATCATGGACATAAAAAGCAATCATGCTGAAGCACAGTAAGGTAAAATCGAATATTTGATACTAATCTACTGAGTAGGTCGGGAAGCTCGAAGTTAAGCCGGATATTTTGCTGATCGTGTGACGAGGAGGCGGCGAAGGATGATTAGGCAAGGCACGTGATGAATTCTAACAAAGGCTGCATGAGTTCCTAATTCCCGAGGAAGACTTCGAGCCTAGGCGCAACATATCACTCTTGCCTCCCGACCTCCGTAGTAGATCAGCGTGAAATATTCGGGCTAATCAGAGAAGGTTTCAAGAAAAATCCAGGGCTGGCTTATCTGATTATGACTCATGATGAGGAGCAACATTTTTCATTAACAAAAATTGAGACTTATCCTAGAATGACCAGCGCTCTCGATTTATAGAAATACAAAAATTTAAAAAACCCTCTCCAAAAAAAGATTGTATGAGTAGCTACAGAAAAATTTTACTCGTCGCTTCAATTCTTACTTCTATGATCTCATCCATGCTAGCAACGGAACCCAATGCTCCAAAAGATCAGGATCAAGCCGTTTTGGGAGGAGGATGCTTTTGGTGCATGGAGGCTCTTTTTCAAAAACTCCCAGGAGTTATCTCGGTCCAATCAGGCTTTGCTGGAGGTTCGAGTAAAAATCCAACTTACGAGAAGGTCTGTGAAGGAGGGACGGGGCATGCCGAGGTTATTGAAATTACCTATGATCCCAAAAAGATTTCTTATGATCAATTGCTCGATCTTTTTTGGCGTGCACATGATCCTACAACATGGAATCAACAAGGGGCTGATCTAGGCCCTCAATATCGCTCGGTGATCTTCACCACCTCTCCAGAACAACACAAGCTTGCAGAGGCTTCTAAGAAAAACGCTCAAGATTGCTTCGCCAAACCTATTGTTACACAAATCGAACCACTGACCCATTTTTATCCTGCTGAAAAATATCACCAAAATTATTATCAGAATAATCGTAATGCTCCCTACTGTCGTGCTGTTATCGCACCCAAGTTAAAGAAACTACATATGGAGTAAAACAATCACAGAATCACCCTTGCCTTCACCCCATTCTCAATATCACTTTTCTATTTTTTCATGAAAGCTCTCCTTAATGCATTACAAGAAGGTCGATTGGTTGAATTACCCGATAACGATAAGACTGATGCCCTCGAATTTCTCTCTGCTTTAATTGAGGCTATTCCCGAAGTTCAAGTCGAAGATCAAGTCACTGAAAGAATCATCGCACGGGAAAAACTCCATAATACTGGAATTGGAAAAGGTTGGGCTTGCCCTCATGCTTCCACCTTGCGTGATACAGAACTGCTTTGTTCTGTTGGTTGGAGTCCACATGGAATCAGTTATGGCTCTCCTGATTCTGAGCCAGTGCGATTAGTCGTGATGTATTTTGTTCCAGAATCACAAAAAAATGCCTACCTCAAAGAGATCTCCTCTCTTGCAAAGGCTATTCATCAAACACAAGCACTTCAACAGTTGCAAGAGCTCCATGAACTCTCAGAGGTGCGCCATACCCTCCTAGATGCTATCAGTCATGCCCTCGAGTCGGTAGGTCCGGAAGCACGGGCACGCATGATTCAACTCGAAGTAAAACATGCCGCCTCACAATCCCTCACCCCTACTGATAACAAACTTGCTCAACTAGCACGGCACCTCATTCCCATGTCCCTTCTTGAGATTCCTGGTGGTTCCAACCTTGTGCTTTCACAAGATCAACTTCTCGTTAAGGAGCTAGAAGCATTTCAGGATCTGGGAGCCGAATTAGCTCAACATGGCTTTGTGAAACATCAAGGAATAGAAATTGTGATTCGCTCTACGGAGCATTTTTCTCCAGATCGAGTGCTTCATCATTGTGTTGCCGTGAGAGTTCCATAGAGCATTTTAAAAATATAGTTGAGCGGGCTAGCCCGAATATTTCATACTGATTCGTCGCGAGGCGCCGCGAATCCTGATGCAGACACCACCGGCGGTCGGGAGACCGCGGTGGAGACTGTCTTTAGACAGCTCTGAAAGGGCGAGACGAGCGGGAGCGAGCGAGTCAACGAAGGTGATGGATTGCGACGACGGCTGTATGTTTCATACTGCCCGAGGAGCAATTCGAGACTGACGCAGTATCCATCAGGTGTTCG
>WBXG01000014.1 GCA_008932965.1 Verrucomicrobiota bacterium | reverse complement strand
TCGATTTCTCTAAACTCGGATGTTCTTTGTGCTTCGAGTGCGTTGAGAAAGGCCCCATAGTCATCCGATGTAATCATCTCTTCAGCGGAATCATAGAGAGGGGCCGCTTGTAAGATCGGTAGGGTACCCATCATGAAGAGAGCAATAGCTAAAAGGGGGAACTGAATAGTCATAAGGGGTACGGGAGGAAGAAGAGAGGGATTAGCCCCCGGATATTTGATACTGATTGGTCGTGAGGGGCCGGTCAGAATGAAGGAGAATATAGGAGGCTCTATTATTATGATCGAGTCTACCATTTTACTTAATCTCCAAACACGATAGATCGCCCATCGTAAACAAGAACACGGTCATCGGCATGAAAACGAATTCCTCGTGCTAGTGCTAGTTTTTCACAATCACGACCGAGGCGTCGTATATCATTTAACGAATGGAAATGTTCTATTCGAAGCATCTCTTGATGAATGATGGGGCCTGCATCAAGCTGCTCGGTAGCATAATGGCATGTTGCTCCAATGAGCTTCACTCCTCGATTGTAGGCCTGTCTGTAAGGATCTGCTCCCACAAAGGCTGGTAAAAGGGAATGATGAATATTGATAATTCGATTTTTATACTCTTCACACAACCATGCAGGGAGCACTTGCATGTAGCGGCACATCACAAGAAGTTCTGCCGATTCACGACGAATCATGGCCGCCATCTGTTGTAAGGCTTGTTCTTTTAGTGCGGCTTCCTGGGGGATTGGGAAATAATGAAAAGGTAATCCTTCGCGTTCGACTTCGGAGCGTAAATCCTCATGATTAGAAATCACAGATTGAATGGCGATGTTGAGTTCTTGAGATCGCCAGCGCCAAAGAAGATCGGCAAGACAGTGGTTTGTTTTACTCACAAGCAAGATTGTCTTTAATGGAACACTCTGATCTCGTAATGTCCATTGAGCTTCTATCTCTTGTGCGAGAAGAGAGATATTTTTTTTGAGTTCTTCAATTTTGTCGAGTCCTGAAATTTCAAAAGCAAGACGTCCAAAAAATACCTTATCAAGCGTGCTCGTATACTGTTGCACCTCTACTAAGTTTCCCTGATGCTTTGCGATAAGGTTTGTAATGGAGGCAAGTAGACCGATGCGATCGGGAGCCTGAAGCTTGAGAAGAAAAAAGCTCTCTGTCTTCATGAAGAAATGCTTCAGATTCTCTCACTCATCACTGTTGAGCAGCGTCCACATAACGTCGGATGCTCATGATGGTTCCCCACATCATTACGATGACGCCAGCAGCGCTCACATTTCTGAGTGGTCGTTTTTTCAATACGAATCATTTCTGGACCCTGCACTACCTCAAGATAACTCAAGATAAAAAGCTCTTCTGCTTCTGAGAGGCCTGCAGAAGTCCCAGTGCTTTGTAAAATCAAAGTATCTTCTGTTGTTACAATTACTTTTGCTTCCAAAGGATTGGAAATGAGATGATCATTCTGTGCTTTTTCGAGAGCTTGAGCAACCTGGCCGCGCAGGAGAAACAGTTTTTCGTAGCGCTTGAGTAGCTCTTCATCGACCTCTACGACTTCTGGAAAGTATTCTACATGAATGGAGCTTCCTGGCCGATAGTAGCCCCAGGCCTCTTCAGCAGTGAAAACCAAAATCGGTGCTAGCAAGCGTGTTAAGGTTTCAAAGATATGGGCCATGGTCGCCTGGGTGGAGCGACGTCGGTTTGAATTTGGTGAGTCGCAGTAAAGGCGATCTTTGGTCGCATCAATATAGTGACTGCTCAAATCGACCGTACAAAATTGATTAATCGTATGGAAGACACGTTGAAATGAGAATTCATCATATGCAGAACGGCATATATTAACCACCTGCTGCAAACGTCCTAGAATCCATAAGTCGATGCCCGTTGGTGTGGGTGTACTTGCGTGAGGATCATATCCAGCAAGGTTCCCTAGAAGGATTCGCAGTGTGTTACGCAGGCGACGATAGGAATCGGTCACACGTGCAAAAATTTCTTCAGAAAAGGGGACATCATCGGTGATTTGAATACTACTTGCCCAGAGACGAACAATATCTGCTCCGTAGGTCTTGATAAAATGGTCTACTTCAGTCGGTTTTTGATATCCAGGTGTTCCTTGATTGGATTTAGAAATCTTCTGACGTGTGTCGACATCGACGACATACCCATGGGTCAAGACACTCTTGTAGGGAGCAACGCCATGAAGTGCTATGGAGGTCATGAGTGAGGATTGAAACCAGCCTCGATGCTGATCAGTGGCTTCTAAATAAAGATCTGCTGGAAATTGCAACTCAGGTCGTGCTCGCAAAACAGCTTCATGACTCACCCCGCTATCAATCCAAACATCCAGCGTATCAAAACGGCGTGTTGATCCAACAGGTGCTCCTGCAAGGCGACACCAGGTTGGGTCATCCAAAGAGAACCAGGCATTGGAACCATGCTCTTCGATGACCTTGGCAACATTGGCAATGATGAGGGGATCTAGGATTGGTTGATTTTTCTCATCGTAAAAAACAGGTAACGGAACACCCCAGGAGCGTTGGCGCGAGATACACCAGTCGGGACGGTTTTCGACCGTTCCTCGTATACGGTTGCGTCCCCAATGAGGAAGCCACGAGACCTCATCAATGGCACTAAGAGCACTTTCTCGAAGTTTGGAAATGCTAATAAAAAATTGCTCCACAGCACGAAAGAGAATCGGTGTTTTAGAGCGCCAGCAATGAGGATAACTATGAGTATATTCTTTATGTCCAAGTAAGAGACCTCGAGCCTCAAGTAGATCGATAATGAGTTGATTTCCAGCAAAGACCTGCTTGCCGACGAGTTCAGTAAGACCGCATTCCTCGGTAAAACAGCCATCATCGTCCACAGGGGATAAAATGGGTAAATTGTTTTTGATTCCTAAGGAGTAGTCATCTTCTCCATGCCCAGGAGCAATATGGACAAGTCCTGTTCCAGTATCCAAAGTGACAAAATCTCCACAAAAGAGAGTAGCTGTGCGTGGTAGGAAAGGATGCTCTACTTGCATTCCTGCTAGTTGAGAGCCCAAGAAGGTCTCATGAAGGGAGATTTTTTCTAGTGCACATGCTTCACAGATTTTATCGACGAGTTTTTCTGCTACTAAATATTTTCTTTCAGAACCTTTTTTGTTCTTGGTATGAAGAATCACGTAAGTTGCATCAGCATTGAGGGCTACAGCCACATTGGCAGGCAGTGTCCAAGGCGTTGTTGTCCAAATAATGACGCTGACATTTTCTAGATTTTCATTCTTGAGAGGAAATGCAACATAGATAGCAGGGGAGATTTTTTCTTGGTACTCGATTTCAGCCTCTGCTAGAGCGGTTTGAGCTCCCGTGCTCCAATGCACCGGCTTCTTACTCCGATAAACAAGTCCTTTTTTAACAATCTTTCCAAAAGAATGAATCACGCTAGCTTCATATGCAGGATCCAAGGTGAGGTAGGGATTTTCCCAATCTCCAAAGACACCGAGCCGCTTGAAATCATCACGTTGAATAGTGATAAATTTTCTCGCGTAGGCTTCTGATTGTTCTCGAATTTGAAGAGGGGTCAGCCCCCGAGAGGATTGTACAACTTTGAATTCAATAGGCAGCCCATGACAATCCCAGCCTGGAACGAAAGGAGCCTGAAAACCAGCCATCGTTTTTGACTTAATGACGAAATCTTTGAGCACTTTATTAAGCGCTGTTCCCATATGAACTTTTCCATTAGCAAAGGGAGGACCGTCATGAAGTAGGTAGCGAGGTCGTCCCTGACGCGACTCAATAATACGCTCATAGAGATTCTCTTGACTCCAGCGGGCTAGTAATTCTGGTTCTCGGGTAGCAAGACCGGCACGCATCGGAAAATCGGTTTTGGGCAAAGAAACAGTATCTCGGTAACTCATAAAGAAGCCTGGAGGCTATAGGCTAGAGTCAAGAGGAGCAAGCGGAAAGCAGGTGTAAAGATGGTAGCTGTGGCAGCCTCTACCTCACATCATCAAGCCAAGAGAGAAGCTGAGATACCGTCTCCTCGGTCTCATCTCCCATGTTAGAAATACGGAAAGTGGTCCCTTTGATCTTTCCATAACCCCCATCAATAATCGTATGATATTTTTCTTTGAGACGGGCAATCCATGCAGCCACATCGACCTCTTTGTTATTTTTAACACAGGTCAGTGATAAAGAGCGGTATCCTTCCGGGGCAAAAAATTCGAATCCATGGTGCTTGACCCAATCGTGAACGAGCTTATTAGTCCGCGCATGACGGGCATAGCGTTCGTGGATCCCTTCTTCAAAAATATCATCAAGCTTCGATTGTAAAGCATAGATATGTCCAATAGAAGGAGTGCTTGGGGTCATATCCCCTTCATGATTTTTTTGAAATTCGAGGAAATCGAAATAGTAGCCTCTACCCTTGATTTTTGCTGCACGTTCCATTGCTTTTTGAGAAACCGAAAAAAGTGCCAACCCTGGAGGAAGTGCTAATGCCTTTTGACTTCCTGTTAACATCACATCAATTCCAAGTTCATCCATCGAGATAGGGATCGTAGAAAAAGATGAAACAGTATCTACAACAAAAAAGATATTTGGGAATTGCTTCATCACCTCAGCGAGCTCTTTTAAGGAGCTTAAGACACCAGTGGAGGTTTCATTATGGATTAAAGTGACAAGATCAATATCCCCTTGTTCTAAACGAGCTCTTAAGAGTTCAGGAGTGATAGGGTTTCCCCAATCTACCTGTAGCTTCTCTGCGTGATACCCACAACGTTCTGCCACATCAAACCATTTATCAGAAAAAGCCCCATTCATACAATGGAGCACCTTTCCTTGAACTAGATTACGCAATGCCCCTTCCATCACTCCCCATGCCGAGGAGGTAGAAATATAGACAGGCCGCTCGGTTTGAAAAAGCGCTTGAAGGCGTGGCTGGCAGGAGGCATAGAGTTTTTTAAAATCATTACCACGATGTCCTATCATCGGTCTTGAAAAAGCATTTCTGGTTTTTTGAGAAACATTCACAGGACCAGGAATAAAAAGTTGAATAGAGGAGGTCATAAGAAAATCTGAAAGTGTAGCCATAGAGAAATTTCGAGGATAGAAAAAAATAGAAATATCCGGGTCAACCTGGATGTTTCATACTGATCGTAATGATGAGGAGCTATGGAATCTATTTTTCCCAGAGAAAATTCTCTAAACGAAGCTTGCTCACTTTTTCCTGCGCCTCATAAGCACGAGGGCCCCCTTCAGAAACAATTTGTTGATAAAGTCGAATTGCTTCACTCCATTGCTTTCTTGACTCTAACAAGCGTGCTGCTTCAAAAGCTGATTTATCATGCCAGAGCAGCTCTGTTTCTTGGTTTAATGGAGTCTTCAGTGCTTCATAATAAGCTGTAAGAGCAGAGTCGACATCGCCTAATTTTTCATCAGTTAATCCTATTTTACAGAGCGCTTGATTGCGCCAGTAGGGAGCGATGTTGGGTTCATCGGCTAGCTGGCGCCAGACGTTGATGGCCGCTTGATAATTAGCACGATCTTTGGTGCCCAGTCCATAGAGCGTGTCTCCTTTTGCCATGTGTGCGGTATTACGTAATTGAGGAGAGGGTTCCTGTGAAGCCAAAATCTGATCGTAAATAGCAATTGCTTCTAGTGGCAATGCTTGAGCATTTTTTAACGCAGCTTGATCTAATCTTGCTTGCCAAACATCAGCTCCTGCATGAGGGCTTTGAGCGATTTGTTCTAAAAGCATCAAAGCATCATCAATGGACTTAGGATCCATGCTGCGTGACGCTGCTTGGGCAGCTAGGAAAAGTGCTTGCCTTCCTAGTTCAGAAGAAGGCTCTAATTTTCCTACTGTTTCTAGTTCTAAGCGTGCTTCCCTAACATTGCCAAAGGCCAGCAAGGCTTCCCCCAGTTTCATCCTCACTTCATTGGAGAAGGGGGATTGAGGGTAGGTTTCTAGAAAATGACGAGATGCTTTAATCACTGAAATTGCACTTTGACGAGTTCCTTGATCTGTGGAAAGAACAGCTAGATACTCCTCATTTTCATGAGCATTTTGGTCGTGTGCATTTTTGAGTGGTGTCATGGAATTCTCAATGTCAGGGGTAATTTGAAGAAGCGATTGATTGTACAAGGCATCCTCTGAGAGATGGGGATCAAAAGAAGCCGCTTCAATAAACGCTTTTTTGGCTTGTTCAGGATGTTTCAATGCTGATTCTGCTAAACCCCTTTGAAAAGCGTAGCGGGCCCGCATTGAAGAAGCCATATCAGGTCTATCACCAATATAGGAGAGGGCTCCTTGAGGATCTCCTTGCAAGAGTTTGCTCTGAGCCAGTTCTAATAAAGCCTCATTGTTAAGGGCATGATGAGGATAGGTGGTTAAAAAAATGGTGCACAATTCATCGGCTTTATCTCGATGTCCAAGACGTTCCATGGTTCGTGCGTAGGGAAGTAGCGCATAGGAGGCACGCCAGGGTTGTGTTGTATCTTGGGACCACTTTTGAAAAAGGGTTATGTCATTGTTATTTTGAAGAATATAGAGCTGCTCTAACTGAGTCATCAATTCTGCTACCCGTGGAGATTCTGGATTCTCTTGCAAATATTTTTCTAAAATTAATTGTGCTTCCGCAGGTTTATTAAGGGAAATATCACAATGAACGATTCCTGAAATAGCAGCGGAGGAGGTCCAAGGATCAACAGCCTCCACTTTTGAAAATCGCTTCAGAGCTTCAGTATTGTCCCCTTGTTGTGCTGCACATAGCGCAAAAAGATAGGCCAGGCGTGGTTGCTTTGAAAGTGTCTGTGGTGAGATGGTTTTAAAGAGTTGTTCAACATCACTGTTTTTTTGAAGGGCTAGTAAAGTTGCTATTCGTTCTTGCAAGACTAGAGCCGCCATGGGGCCATTGGGAGTAATAGTATCGAGCACTGATATGGCTTTTGCAAAGTCACTTTGTGCACGGTAGGCACGAACTAAGCTCATTTGAGAGGCTTCGAGATAATCTTGAGTTTGTTGAGTGGAAAGTTCTGGAGTGAGATTGGAATGAAATATCAAAACTAGTTTTTCAAGTAATGCAATAGCCTCTGCAGGCCGCTGCAATGCAAGTAGGGCTTGAGCTTTCCAGAATAGAACCATCGTGTCCTGCTCTCCCTCTTGAGGTGAGTCAATATCCTTCGACTCTAGGATTGAGAGAGCCTCAGCGGGACGTTGTTCCTGGAGTAGAATCTCTGCAAGACGTAACGCTATTTGATGGCGTTGTGAGGGATCCTTCTCCTGCTGGAGTTTTGTTCGTA
Organism: Verrucomicrobiota bacterium; assembly: GCA_008932965.1. Classification (GTDB taxonomy): domain Bacteria; phylum Verrucomicrobiota; class Verrucomicrobiia; order Chthoniobacterales; family UBA6821; genus CAIWMF01. The sequence goes on along the minus strand of WBXG01000014.1, from coordinate 24,902 downwards.
AAATTGCTGCCGAGACGTGGGGTAATTTCTCTAACGAAGCTTGGTTAGCAAGGTCAGTTCCTGGTCCTGTAGTGGTAGACTTGGCAGAAAGGGAGGATTGCTTTTGCTCTAATAGAAGCTTTGAGGAGAGTTCGGCTCGTGTTGAAGTTTGGTTGAGAGGTTCAACTGCTTTGGAAGAAGTAGAAATTGTTGTTTCTTGAGCTACTAAAACTCCTAAGTGAAAAAGAAAAATAATAATAAGGTAATGCATGGTGATTGTATCAACACAACTGCTCAAGAAGAGCGTGCTAGATTTCGTTACGGAAAGTGAGGGTAAAAAATATTTGAATAAAAAATCAGTTTTGACCAATTTTAACAAGGTCCTTGATCTGTATTACCAAGATAGCTGTAACGCATTCTAGAAATGAGGGCATCCTACCTTCTTTTATTTCCTCTTACTATCTTAAGAATCTATCGGATATTGGGTCCATAGTAATACTACCGAGTAATTTCTTTTCTACTGATTTATCATGAGCGCACAAAATTTATTTTCGCGGATTATTTCTAGTTTACCTAGTTTTTATCCCTTTACCTCTAAATCTAATGATAATGCCACTGTCAGTTCTTCTGGATCATTGAAGCAAGTATCGCCCAATAATTCCTCAGGAAAAGTGAAAGAAACGGAAAGGAGTCGTCTCTCCTTTTTGGGTAGTTGGTTTGGATATACCAATCGCTCCTATTACAATCATCACAATGGTGAACAAGAGAATGATGATCGTGAGGCAATTAGGAGCCTTGCTATAACCAAAATCAAAGCAATACAAATCATGGATAAGGAGCTTCAAAAAAATTCCAGAAGTGATCGTTCACCTAACAACAATCTTAAAAAATTTCACGAGGAAGCTATTAGAATCAAGGTAGGGATTCCTAACAACTCTTCAGCGGAGAACTTAGAAAAAGTCAAAAATGAGATTTCTAGAGTTGCCTTAGAGGCTTACCAAGCTTTTCAAGAAATCAAAACAAGAGAGGCAGAGCAAGTTGGGCAGATTTCTAGCCACTCCTCAAATCAGGAACCTCCAGCTTTTAATGAGGTAGCTCATTCACTGAGTGATGCGTTTGAAGATATTAAAAATCTAGATCCCCAAGCCAGAGAGGAGATGCTGGAGGGGACTTATGTTCTTGCTCAGAGCGCTAGAGAGAATGCTCACCATTTACTGAAGCCTTTTACTGATATTTTATGCCAAGAGGAGGATGGTTTTTTGCTAACAGATGAAGAGAATAAAATACTTTTTCAACAAGAACCACCAACGGAAGATCAGTCACGAGCGATCTGGAAAAGATTTTCTCAAGCCATTCAAGCTCAATTTGGAGATCAACTCCCTCAACCCTTTCTTCAACACGAGCCGAACTCTCCTCTAGGCTATCGTCAAGCAAAAGCGATGATCGATGACTGTTACGCAGGTTTGGATCGCGTGGCTGAACTCATTCCTTTGCAATCGGGTATACTGAGCGAACACAGAGAAAATCGTGTAAGATGTGAGGCAGAGGAAAAATTTGAAAAACTATCACTTGAGGAACAACGCTGTTTAAAGAAACTGACTGAAACTGGAAAAGAGTTACTAAAAACCCCTGGAGATCTCATCAAAATAGGAATGCTTTTAAAAGGCTACTCAGTTGGCCCTGCAGTTACTACTGCTGTAGCACACTTGGGAGCACCACTGGCAACAGGAGCCCTTGGCACGGCATTACTTCCGGTTGGAGCTCTCGGGATTGGTATCATTGCAGGGGTGGCTGCTGGTTGGGGTGTTGGTTATGTAACAACTTATTGGGATGCTAAGGTTGATGAGGCCTTGAGCCCCCAGAGTGATGTGAATGCTCTCACGGGTGCCAATGCTGGTGCTAATATTGCATATCATACAACTGTTGGTGCCATGCTAGGTGAAAGTATTCAGAATACTCTTGTGGGTGGTGTGATCGATCATGCCGTTGCTGCGACTGGGATTCCCTATTCAGAAGCACTCAGCCATGAATTATTTCTTTTATCTGGTTATTATGCTTCAGAGGCTGCGTTACATGGAACAGGTAATGATTTAACTCATGATGTGGTTCATTTAGTCGATGACACCCGACATTTATTGGGAATGACAAGCGCCGACAATCTTCCTGAAATAGCGCATCAAGCCCAAGATAGCGTAGAGAATGAAGACCAACTCAACGAGGAAATCACTTCAGGGGTCGGTTTTGAAAGTCGTACTTTTAAAATAGTAAATCGAGTCGTTACTTCTGCTTCGATGCCTAGACAATTTACTGTTTATTTAAGTGCTCGCTACTTAAACTCTAAAAGCCGTGCCGAAATCACCTATGCAAATAAATTGGAAAGCCAATCACAATCAGATGGTCAATTGCTCTATAAGCCTGGCCCCAGAGTAACCACCCAAGAGCTGAGTTATCAAAATGTACTCAGTGATATAAAAAATCATTATCAAAAACTCAAAAATTCAAGTCCTTCTAGTGATCCCATAGAACCTTACGTCCAAGAACGACTGGCTGAATTAAAAGCTATCTATTGCGTCATGCGTCACTATGAAGATCATCCAGAAATGCAAGCAAGAGTCACAAGAATTGCTTGCGAAGCTTATCAACGAGTGCTTAACGCAAAAGAAAAAGGGGGCGACCCTACCGGCTCTTCAAGTGGACTTTATGTCATCAATCTTTATCCCTATGCAGGTGATATTCCCTACACGGTTCCAGCGTTTCCTTAACCCGCATATTTCATCACGATCACCTACGGAAGCCGGGAATTCAGATGGATGCTGTGTTAGAATCCTATTGCGATTTACTCTTCGAACTTCTGTTTCTCTCTAACCAAACAGCTGTTTCTTGTAAAGTCTCACGAAGATCTTTTTGAGCTTTCCACTGAAAATCGCGTTCGAAAGGTTTTCCATCAATCACCCAACGCTGTTCAAATATTTCTTTAACCCGATCACGACCCAAGCTAGGAAGGGCTTCTCTCAGCGTTGGTACCAGATCAGCTACTCTTGAAATGCATTGGATCAGAGCATGAGGTAAAGGAAGAGTAATACCACTTGCATGAATTATTTCAGCTGTTGTCTTAAGCAATGCGACATCAGTCAATGTTTTTGGATGTGCTAAAAAATAACAACGCTGGGGAAGGGAGCTCCAATCGTTCCTTGCAGCAAGAAGTATTGCATCACATAAGTCATCGACCGCAATCCAACTATATTCCTTTTTTTTAAAACCAGGTTTAAAACGTACTCGTCCCTTAGCCATGTTAAAAAGGGGAACTGTCGCCGTATCACGGGGGCCAAGAATCATAGGAGGACGCAGGATAAGAAGCCGTTCATAGGCGAGCAGCGAGAGATTTTTTTCCATTGCTAATTTCGATTTTCCATACCAGGTGAGGGGTTTTTCAAGATGGTTTTCTCTACGTATTGGGATAATCTTAGAGCTCGGTCCAGCTGCTGATTGGGAGGAGAGTACAAGGAGACGCGAGTGCTTTGGGAGTGATTCTAGCAGATGGAGAGAGCCCTCTACATGTGTTGCAAAATAAGGATCTCGGTCACGAGAGAAGGTGAGTCCAGCACAGTGAATCGCTAGGTCAAGATCCTCGATCCCTTCTAAGTTCCATGTATTGTTGCTCACGGTGCAGAGGTGCAAGCGATCTAAATACCCATGGAGATGATCCTGGTGGAGTTGTTCAAGAAGTTTCTTTGGATTTCTGACAGGAAGAATGATTTGAGACCAGCTCGGATCCTTCAGAGCGTGAATCAGCAAATTGCGTCCTACAAAGCCGGTAGATCCGGTAATAAGGAGTTGTTTCGCAGTTGTCTTAACAGGAGGCATTGAAGTCATCATAAAAATGAATAGTTAGAGAGTAGAGTAGGAACCCCATGTTGGGATACCCCTATTTTTATTCCTAAGCAGCTTTCAAGTTGACCTTGCGAGTCCTCTCTTACAGAATCCTCGCTCTTGAAATAATAATCTTAGGTGAGGTGGCTGAGTGGTCGAAAGCAGCGCTTTGCTAAAGCGCCGTACTGTAAAAGGTACCGAGGGTTCGAATCCCTCCCTCACCAGTTTTTGTTACTCATGAATGCGACTGCTCCGCTATACCGGATATTTCACACTCAATTTATAAAGGCATGTGCAAAGCTCTATGAATAGAGCGTTGGATTCGAAGTCTTCCTTGGGCAGTGTGTACAAACGCCTATCTCGTCAGACTTGATCGCGTGCCCTCCTCTATCAACCTTCGCGGCCTCCTCGTCACCATTAGCATGAAATATCCGGGTTAGTTTAGGTAAGGATTTGTGATGTTATGAAAAATATTTTTTCCTCTTCGGGCGTTATTCGTATTAAAGGAGCACGTCAGCATAATTTAAAAAACCTCGATCTCTCGATTCCTAAAAATCAGTTGGTGGTGATCACTGGACCAAGTGGTTCGGGAAAATCCTCTCTGGCCTTTGATACCCTTTTTGCCGAAGGGCAGAGGCGTTATGTAGAGACTCTTTCTGCCTATGCACGTCAGTTTCTTGATCGCTTGCAACGGCCAGATGTTGACTTTATTGAGGGATTATCACCTGCCATTGCTATCGGTCAACATATGGCCTCTCCTAGTGCTCGTTCAACGGTCGCTACAACAACAGAAATCTATGATTATTTGAGGCTCCTTTTTGCATCTGTAGGAGTAGCACATGATCCCAAAAGTGGGGAGGTTATTCAAAGACAGTCACTCCAACAAATTGCTGATGAGATTTTAAAATTTCCTACAGGAACAAGGATGATGCTCCTCTCTCCACTTGCGCGTGCTGAAGGTGAGTCGTATGAAGAGGTGCTGGACCGCGTGCGGCGTGAAGGATTCGTAAGGATGCGGATTGATGGGACTATCGTGAGTACTGAGGAAGCGGATACTTTTTCTTTTTCAAAAAAGAAAGTACACCAGCTGGAAGTGGTGGTAGATCGGCTCATTGTCGGAGAGGGTATTGGACAACGTTTGCACGATTCTCTTGGCACTGCCTTACGGTGGGGAAAAAATCGTATCCTAAATTTGACACAATGCCCAGGAAGTGACCTTTGGGAAGAACGTTATTTTTCCACTGATTTTTGTAATCCTAAAACTGGCTTTACAATGCCTCCGCTGATTCCCAAAAGTTTTTCTTTTAATAGTCTGCTAGGAGCCTGTCCCCATTGCCAAGGAGGGGGGCTGCTCCCTCATCCTTCTAAAACGTTGATTTGTCCTGTCTGTCAGGGGAAGCGTTTTCGTCCTGAAATAATAGCAGTGACCATTGTCGAGCAAACCGAGCAGTATCGACGTGAGTGGAACATTCATGATTTCTGTCAACTCTCACTCACTCAGGCAAAAAAAGTATGTGAACATATTTTCTTTTCGGAATCTGAATATCTGGTCGTTCAAGAAGTGATTCAAGAAATTCTAAAACGGTTGCATTTTCTAGAAGAGGTAGGGCTTGGTTATATAACACTCCATCGTGAAAGTGGGACGCTCTCGGGTGGTGAGACGCAACGTCTTCGCTTAGCAACACAAGTGGGATCAGCTCTCTCAGGTGTTCTCTATGTTCTAGATGAACCGAGTATTGGTCTGCATCCACGTGATCACACACGTCTACTCAAGACTCTCTATGATTTGCGAAATTTAGGAAATAGTGTGATTGTGGTGGAGCATGATGAGGAGACGATGCGTGCAGCCGATTACATTATTGATATGGGTCCTGGAGCTGGATTAGAGGGGGGAGAGATCATGGCTGCAGGAACACTGGAGCAAATCATCGCAAACCCGCGTTCCTTATCGGGTCGTTACTTGAGCGGAGCATTAAGGATTGGGGCTCCTGCAAAACGGTGTTCAGCTCCACCTCTCCTAGCCCCTCATCCTGGCTGGATTACGGTTGTGGGAGCTTGTGAAAATAATTTAAAAAATCTCACTGTTGGATTTCCAATAGGCCTCGTGACGTCTGTTACAGGAGTCTCCGGAAGTGGAAAATCAACGCTTGTGAATAAAATTCTCTATCCAGCTGTGATGAAGCAACTCCATCATTCTAAAATAGCAGTCGGTAAGCATGATACTCTTTTGGGTTGCGAACAGATTGATAAAATCATTGTTGTTGATCAAAGCCCTATTGGGAAGACACCACGCTCCAATCCTGCAACCTACATCGAAATTTTTGGGTTGATTCGCGATCTTTTCACGAATTTACCAGCTGCAAAAGTGCGTGGATATAGACCAGGATATTTTTCCTGTAATGTAAAAGGTGGCCGTTGTGAGCATTGTCGGGGTGAGGGGATGCGTCGTATTGAAATGCATTTCTTAGCCGATGTTTTTGTCCCTTGTGATGTTTGCGAAGGACGACGCTTTCAACGTGAAGCTCTTGAAATTACCTTTAAAGGGCGCAGTATTGCAGATGTGCTGGAGATGAATGTTGAAGAAGCACTTTCTTTTTTTAGAGCCATTCCCGTGATCCATCGAAAATTAGCGCGACTCCACGAAGTCGGCCTTGGCTATCTAAAATTAGGACAATCAGCGACAACTCTCTCTGGAGGAGAAGCACAACGTCTTAAGTTAGCTGCTGAACTTGGCAAAAGAGAAACAGGAAAGACGCTCTACTTGCTCGATGAGCCGACCACAGGACTGCACGCAAGTGATATTCAAAAACTCTTGGAAGTCTTATTTCAACTACGCGATCGAGGAAATACCGTCATTGTCATCGAGCATCATATCGCTGTGATTCAATCTGCTGACTGGGTGATTGATCTTGGTCCTGAGGGAGGCGACGGAGGGGGAGAGCTGCTCATTGCTGGTACGCCTGAGGCTGTGGCTGCGTGTTCAAGAAGTGTGACAGGAAAATATATGACTCATTGATAATCACACCTGCTAGCTCGCATATTTCATACCAATTACCTGCAGAAGCCGGGAAGCAAGGGTGGATGTTGCGCCCAAGCTCGAAGTCTTCCTCGGGAAGTAGGGACTCATACAGCCTTCGCGACCTACTCGTCACAATCAGTATGAAATAGTATGGTTAGTCTATTGACTCAAGCTATCACTCTCCTTTAAGAATCAACTCTTCTATCGCTAGTAAAAATTCTAATTTCTATTTTATGCCCTCTCGACTTCGCTTGGCTCTTCAAAAAAAAGGACGCCTTGCTCAAGATTCAATAGCTCTTCTAGAGCGTTGTGGACTTCAGTTTCATGTCAAAGAAAGTGCCTTGCTAACGCATGTGAATAATTTCCCAATTGATCTTCTCTTTGTGCGTGATGATGACATTCCTACGTTAGTTTTTGATGGTTTGTGTGATGGGGGGATTATTGGCACTAACGTGTTGCTGGAGGCATCACTCCGCTTTCCTGATAAAAAATATCAAAGTATTTTAACGCTAGATAATGCTCATTGTCGCTTGGTGATTGCTGTACCAGAAGGGATGAATTATAAGGGTCCAAGCAGCTTAGAAGGAAAACGCATTGCCACAAGTTATCCTCTGCTTTTAACGGAGTATTTAAAAAAACAACATGTTTCTGCTCCAACGCTGATTCTTTCAGGCTCTGTGGAGGTGGCTCCACGTATGGGGATGGCAGATGCTATCTGCGATTTGGTTTCTAGTGGTCAAACCCTAGAAGAAAATAAACTCATTCCTGTGGAAACAGTTTTGGAGAGTCAAGCAAGCCTGATTCGAGGAGAGCATGCTATCACACCTGAACAACACGATTTATTCGACATGCTGGCACGTCGTATTAGTGCTGTGCAGCATGCTGCAAAGCGTAAATATATTGCCTTTCACGCTCCTAAAAGCGCCTTGAAGGAAATTTGCGAACAGCTCCCTGGTGTTGAATCACCAACCGTTCTTCCACTTCCAGGAGATCCTGATAAAGTGGTAGTTCACGTCGTCTCTACAGAAGGAGTTTTTTGGAAAACGTTAGAAACGATTCAATCCTTAGGGGCTAGTTCTATTTTAATTTTGCCCATTGAAAAAATATTAGAGTGATGAAGTCTAATTTTTACCTTTCACGAGATGTTGCGTATTGAAAACTGGCAGATCCTCTCTGCTTCCAGAAGAGAAGAGCTTTTAGTAAGGCCTCCCCAGCACCATGATGCTAAAAAACGTGTCACTGAGATTATTCACTCGGTCCAACAAGAGGGAGACGTAGCTCTCTTACGATGGACACGTGAGCTCGATGGTATCGACCTAGCCCGCATATTTCATACTGATCTACTACGGAAGCCGGGAAGTCAGATGGATGCTGCGTTAGACTCACATTTTGATTTGAGCAGTAGGGACACATACAGCCCTGCATCAAAATGCTCGCCTGCCTTACCCCATCAGCCTCCGCGGCCTCCTCGTCACGATCAGTATGAAATATCCGGGCTAGCGAGCCTGCAAGTCTCTCCCAAGGAGATTGCTGCAGCTACTATTTCTCCGCAGGCCATGGAAGCCGTGATGACAGCAGTGAAAAACATCACCCACTTCCATCAAGAAACACTGCCTGAGAATAAGCATATTTCAACTGCTCCAGGAGTCCTTCTAGAGCGGATTTATCGACCTATTAGCCGAGTAGGCTTCTATGTTCCGGGTGGTAATAAGACTCCTTTAGTCTCTTCGTTGCTCATGCAGGCACTCCCAGCAAAGGTTGCAGGGTGTCCTATGCGTGTCATGTGCACACCACCTAATGCAGAAGGAGTAATTGATCCAGTACTCCTAGTAGTTGCTCGTTTGTGTGATATCAAACAAGTTTATAAAATTGGAGGGGCTCAAGCAATTGCTGCCATGGCTTATGGAACAAAAAGCATCCCAAAAGTAGATAAGATTTTTGGTCCCGGTAATGCCTATGTTACCGAAGCAAAGGTTCAGGTTTCTAGTGATCCTGAGGGTGCAGCTATCGACATGCCTGCAGGTCCCTCCGAAGTGATGATCCTAGCAGATGCCTCAGCAAATCCTCTTTTTGTGGCTGCTGATCTACTAGCTCAGGCGGAGCATGGGGCCGATTCTCAAGTTTTTCTACTGTGCGAAGACCCTCTCTTTGCAGAAGCGGTTCATCAGGCCTTAGTCGACCAATATCAACATCTCACGAGACAAGAATTCATCAAAAAATCGTTACAACATAGCGCTATCCTCATTTGCCAAGATCGATCCGTAATGATTGAAATTGTGAATCGTTATGGACCAGAGCATCTCATGATTCAATGTGTGGATGCTGCAAGTTGGGTAGATCACATTACTGCTGCAGGAACTATTTTCTTAGGCTCATGGGCTGCAGAAACATTGGGTGATTACGTTACCGGCAGCAATCATATCCTACCCACATATGGATTTGCACGTCAGCGTAGCGGCTTATCAACTGGGGATTTTATGAAATCGATGTGTGTTCAATCTATCTCTGAGGAAGGATTAAGGACGTTAGGGAAATCAGCCTGCACCCTTGCTATGCTCGAAGGTCTCGATGCACACGCCAATGCAATTTCGCAACGCTTGCAAGTCATGGAGAAAATATAATGAGTATTGACTTAGTACGGCCTGAGTTAGTGGGCATGACAACCTACATTACTACCCCTACTCATGGGAAAACTCGTTTGCACCTTAATGAATCACCATGGATACCCACCGAGGAGTTTTCTGTTTTTCTAGAACCTGTTTTCAAGGTTACTGTGGCTGATCAAGGGCAAGGAATATCGAGCGCACAGCGACAGAATACGCTTAATGTACTCGATGGAGCGAGCACTGAAGCAACAAAGCCCTTCGCTACGTCAGTAGACTGTGAGAATAGGTTTTTAAACTGCTACCCTGACTTAGAACCTCAGTCACAATTAGAACAGGCGCTTGCCGAGATCTATTACGTAAACCCTGAAAATCTCCTGCTGACACGAGGTGCTGATGAGGGAATCGATTTTATCATGCGTCTTTTTTTGCAACCGGGCATCGATAGTATCATGCAATTTCCTCCGGCTTTCTTGATGTACGCTTTTTATGCACGGATGCAGCAGGCAAATGTTATTTGCTGTCCTCTCAAAGATACGGATTTCAGTCTAGACCTCGAGCTCCTAGATCAGCTCTGGCAACCGCATTGTAAGCTCATCATGCTTTGTAGTCCCAATAATCCTACGGGTAATCTTATCGATTTAGAAACGATTGCTAGTTTGTGTCAAAAATATGAGAGGCGCGCTATCATTGTTGTGGATGAAGCTTATGTGGAATTTGCTCAGAACCGATATTCAAACTCTACTGAGACGGTAAGTGCAACATCACTCATCAACTCATTTGATAATCTGCTTGTATTAAGAACACTCTCCAAGGCTTATGGTTTAGCAGGCTTGCGACTGGGCAGTGTGATAGGTCCTGCTCCTTTAATACAAGCCCTCAGGAGTATTACTCCTCCTTTTACATTTTCTAGTCTCGTTATAGAAAGGGCCCTTCGCGTTTTAAAAAATGCATCTTGGATTAAAACAGCAGTTGAAAATATTGTGATGTTTCGTGAAGAACTACAGGTTTCTTTAAGAACTTTTTCCTGGGTCGAAAAAGTTTACCCCAGTGAGGCTAATTTTATTTTTCTCAAAACAAAACAGGCGCACAGCGTGAGTAGCTGGTTGGAGAAGAACAACATTCTAGTGCGTCATTATAACGGGAATCCGCTCCTGGACGATAAGTTGAGAATCACAGTAGGTGATCGCCTTCAAAATGAGGCTCTGCTTTTAGCTCTTCGTTCGTTTCAACCTGATTTTTAAAAATCTACTGCATGAAAAAAATACTTTTTATTGATCGTGATGGGACATTGATTGAAGAACCCAGCGACTATCAGGTCGATGCTCTTTCTAAAATCCGACTTTCTCCTTATGTTATTCCAGCTCTGAGATCCTTATTAGAAGGGGGATTTGAGCTTATTATGGTAAGTAATCAAGATGGTTTAGGGACCTCTAGTTTTCCTCAATCTGCCTTTCAAGAATGCCATGATTTTCTCTTAGCTCTTTTTGCATCGCAGGGGATTATCTTTAAGGAGATTTTTATTTGTCCTCACTTGCCAAAAGAAAATTGTCCTTGCCGTAAACCAAAAGTGGGCTTGCTAGAAACATTTTTAAAAAATAACCCATTAGATCATGCTCATTCTTTTGTAATCGGTGATCGTGAAACAGATCGGCTTTTAGCTCAAAATCTGAACATTCCATTCTTGCTCATTTCAAGCACTCAAGATTGGAAGGAAGTTGCTTCAGTTATTCTTCATCTCAATCGTTCTGCTTCGATCAAGCGTAAAACCAATGAAACCGAGATCACCATAACGCTTTTTTTAGATTCAGAAAAACCAAGTAGTATTAAGACTCCTGTTGGATTTTTTACTCATATGCTCGAACAGATCGCCAAGCATGCTGGATTTTATCTGGAACTACAGGCACAGGGTGATGTTGAGGTTGACGAACATCATCTTATCGAGGATACCGCTATCACACTGGGAGAGGCTTTAAAAAAGGCTTTAGGTAACAAAGTTGGTATTCAACGTTACGGATTCACCCTACCCATGGATGAGGCATTGGCAACCGTGACTATCGATATTGGAGGGCGCGGCTCCTCTCATTTTGAGGGGCATTTTACACGTGATTTTGTAGGGGGGCTCGCAACGGAAATGATTCCCCATTTTTTTCATTCGTTGGCAACAAGTTTAGGAGCCACCATTCATGTGCAAGTAAAAGGAACAAATAATCATCATATGATTGAGGCTTGTTTTAAAGCGTTAGGGCGTGCCCTGCGTCAAGCTACTATGGTACAGGGAACAGTACTTCCCTCTACGAAAGGGGTTTTATGATCGCTGTTATTGATATTACGGGGAACAATCTCACTTCTATTGCCAATGCGATAGACCGCTTGGGATTTGAATCCTGCCTAACCCATGATCCTAAAACTATTGAGCGAGCCAGTCATGTAATTTTACCAGGTGTTGGAACCGTAGGTGCTGCTATGCAAGCTTTACAAAAACATCATCTCATCGATCTTATTGGTGGACTAAGACAACCTTTATTAGGCATCTGTGTGGGAATGCAACTCCTCTTTGAAAGTAGTGAAGAAGGGAATGAAAAAGGGCTAGGCTTGCTCTCAGGACAGGTTAAACGCTTGCCTTCAGTACCAGGGTTCTCCATTCCTCACATGGGATGGAATAATATGACGTGGCTTGAGGAATCTCCTTTAAGTCAAGGATTGAAGGATGATGACCACTTCTATTTTGTGCATAGTTATGCAATTTTATCCCACGAAAATACCATTGCTCGCTGTCACTTCAGCACAGAATTCACTGCTGTTGTCCAAAAAGATCATATTTACGGAGTGCAATTTCACCCTGAAAAATCAGCACTGGTGGGAATGACCTTATTGAATAATTTTTTAAGGTTAACACGCTCATGATTATTATTCCCGCAATTGATCTTCAGAATGGCCGCTGTGTTCGATTAGAACAAGGTCAGTTTGACCGTGTTTCTATTTATGAAAAGGATCCTATGACTCTTGCTGCGAACTATACACAGGCTGGTGCAACCCATCTTCATCTTGTCGATTTAGATGGAGCTAAGAAAGGTAGCATGCAGCAGCTAGAGCTTATCAAAGGATTAACAGCAGAGGGCCTCTCTCTTCAAGTTGGTGGAGGTATCCGTGACTTTAAAACCGCTTTAGCTTGTCTTGATGCTGGTATTGAGAGGATCGTTCTTGGAAGTATTGCCATTAGTAACCCCAAAGAAACAATAACAATTATTCAAGAAGCCAAGCCCCAGCGCGTCATCTTGGCTTTAGATGTGAGGATAGAAGAGACACTCCCTAACATAGTCATTCATGGGTGGCAAACAGCAACAAAACATTCCTTGTGGGAGCGTGTTTCTTTTTATCAAGATTGGGGTATTGATACTATTCTATGCACTGATGTTACTCGGGATGGGATGCTCTCAGGCCCTAATATAGCCTTGTATGAGGAGGCGTTAAGTCGCTTTCCAACCATACAGTGGCAGGCATCTGCAGGTGTACGGGATCGTGAGGATCTCAAAAAATTATCCCGTGTTGGTGTTGCCGCTGCCATTTTGGGTCGTGTCCTCTATGATCCTCATTTCAATTTGAAAGCTGCTATTGAGAGTGAAAAGCAATCAAGAAGATAATGCTTACAAAACGAATTATTCCTTGCCTTGATGTCCTAGATCAAAAAGTGGTCAAAGGCGTTCAGTTTCGTAATCACCGCATTGTGGGAGATATTCTCTCGCTTGCTGAGTTTTATGCTAACGAAGGAGCAGATGAATTAGTTTTTTATGATATTACTGCAAGCAGTGATCAGCGTTCTGTAAGCGTTACTTGGATGAATCAGGTAGCTGCTGCTATCAACATTCCATTTACCGTAGCAGGTGGTATTCGCTCTCTTGAAAAGGCACGAGCCCTTTTAAATGCGGGTGCTGATAAAATATCGCTCAATAGCCCAGCATTAGAAAACCCTAGTCTCATTAATCAACTTAGTGCAGCTTTTGGTGCTCAGTGTGTGGTGGTGGGCATCGACAGTCGATGGATAGAGGATGATTTCTACGTTTTTCAATACACAGGAAATGAGGCCACCTCTCAAAACTCAAGGCGTAAGACAAAAGATTGGGTGGTTGAGGTGCAAGAGCGTGGAGCAGGAGAAATTGTGCTCAATTGTATGCAGTCAGATGGGGTGCTTCATGGTTATGATCTAGAGCAATTAAAATATATGCGAGCCATCACAACAGTTCCTCTTATTGCTTCTGGTGGGGCAGGGAAATGCAGTGATTTTGTCGATGTCTTTCAAAAAACAGGAGCTGATGGAGCTTTGGCAGCTACTATTTTTCATGATCGTATTCTCAGTATCAGTAACGTAAAACAAACTCTTGTTGAAAATAATATTGAGGTAAGAACTTCCTAAAAAAATATGAAAATTATATCTAAGCCAATAGTCGATCAACGAGAACCTAGTTTCAACGTTGCTACCGCTGATATAAAAGAGGGAAATTTAGAAGCTTATTCCCATAGTGAACAAGAGGTGCTCGAAGAGAGACATGCTGGTTCCTCTGAGTTCACCACAGCTGCACTAGAATGTGAAAGTAGTCTATTAGATTGGGAAAAAATGAAAGGATTGCTTCCAGCAATTGTTCAGCATGCACAAACAGGAGATGTCTTAATGTTAGGATACATGAATCAAGAAGCGTATGTTCAAACTGTAAGCACACGAAAAGTCACCTTCTTGAGTCGTAGCAAACAATCCCTTTGGCGCAAAGGTGATACCTCAGGCAATAGTATGGAGGTGCAATCTATTCGAACGGATTGTGATCATGATGTTTTGCTTGTGCTCGTCTTGCCAAAAGGACCCGCCTGTCATTTGGGATATTCCAGTTGCTTTCAGCCTCCGGTCTCTACGGATCTTGGATTTATAAAAACCTTAATCACCACCATTGCCGAGCGTGCTACGGCTGGGGCGGATCCGATTCGGTATACAACTCAATTGTTGAATGAGGGGAGAGAGCGTTGTGCTCAAAAAGTGGGAGAAGAAGCAGTAGAAACCGTTATTGCGGCCGTAGGTAAAAAACCTCACGAGCTCATTAATGAAACAGCAGATCTGCTCTTTCACATGCTTGTGCTTTTGCAAGCGTGCAATAGTGATTTTTTTGATGTCATAGAATGTTTGAAGAAACGACACCTCAAGAAAATTCAATAAGTACTAGCCCGCCTATTTCATAATGCAATATTGACAGACGACCCCCTCATCGATTAGCTTTTCCCTTCGCTAAGTTTGAATCCTCACTCGAAAATGCATTGCGTTTGTTTCGAGTATTATTTTTTTCTGCATTTTAATTTATGGCCACCTCTCAAGTTATCCTTACCGAAGCAATTTCAACCCTTGGTGCTGAAGCTGACATTGTCAAAGTTCGTTCAGGCTATGCTCGCAACTTTCTAGTTCCTCATGGCAAAGCACTCGAGGTAACTCCTGCTACCCTTCGTAAGATTAATCATCTTAAAGCAAAGCGTGCTGAGCGTGAAGCACGTGAACTTGTCGAAGCAGAAGCGCTTGCATCCAAAATTAACAAACTTCGTTTAAGTCTAACATTGGAAACTGGCTTCGCTGGCAAAGCATTTGGATCGATTACAGCTCATGATCTTATTGAGCTTATCAAAAAAGAATTGGGTGAACTGAGTGAAAAACAACTTTCACGTCATTCAATTTCTCTTGAACGTCCTATTAAAGAAACAGGAGAAAAGACCATTCCTGTTCGTCTACATCCTGAAGTAACGGCAACACTTCATATTACCATTAGAGCATCATCAGAAGCGGAATTAAAAGAAGCTCATGAATCAGAAGGTTTAAAAAAACCACGTACTCGCAAAGAGTCAGCAGCAGAGTAATTTTTAGCTAAATACTCTTATGGAGTCCGTTTCTTCTAATACAGATGCGGGAGCATTTAGCGGAAGAAAAAAATCTCCCTCTGTTCTAAAAAAGGTAGAAGCAGGAGATAACAAGTTTGTTGCTAAGAAAATCCTCCCTGAGTCCTATCGTGCTCTACCATCAAGTCCTGATGCGGAAATGGGGGTGCTTTGTTCTATTCTTCTATCACCTCGAGAGGTGTTAGTTCTCTGTATTGAAAAAATTGATGAAAATTATTTTCATCAACCTGCTCACTCCACCATCTACAGCGTCTTAGTTGGTCTATGGAAGGAATTAAAACCGATTGATCTCATTACGGTGACCCAGGCACTAGCCGATCAAAAACTTCTTGATGGTGTAGGTGGTCCTGCAGCATTGGCTCATTTAATTCAATTTATTCCGACTGCAGCCAATATTGAATATTACCTAGAGATTGTTCAGGAGAAATTTCTTCTACGGAGTATGATTGCTGTATGCACGAGTGCAGCAGCTCAATGTTACGAAGAACAAGGTGATGTCAAAACGCTAGTTGATACTATTGAAAGTAATATTTTTAAGATCAGTGAATCTCGAGTGAGTAATGCTCTTCCTGAAATTAAAGAACAGGTGCTTTTGGCGATTGATGCCATCGAAGGCATGCACAAAAATAAAGGTGCCCTTACTGGCCTCTCTACTGGATTTTCTTTCCTAGATCAGCTTACAGATGGAATGCATGCTAGTGAAATGATTGTGATTGCTGCTCGTCCATCAATGGGTAAAACGGCCCTAGCAATGAATATTGCAGAGCATGTAGCAATCGATCTTCAAAAATCAGTAGGGATTTTTAGCCTGGAAATGAGCTCACAACAACTTGTTCAACGAGTTCTGTGTTCACGTGCCAAAGTAGATTTAAAAAAAGTGCGTGATGGGTTCATGGGAAGTAAAGATATGAAAAATCTTTCTCGAGCCGCTGATGCTTTATCCAAAAGTAAAATTTATATCGATGATACTGCTGGACTCAGTATTTTGGAGCTAAGGGCAAAAGCACGCAGATTGAAGGATCGTCACGATCTTAGCCTTATTATTATTGATTACCTTCAGTTGCTAAGATCCAACTCCAAGAGAGCTCAAGATAATCGTCAAATTGAAATAGCTGAAATTTCAGCTGGAATCAAAGCATTGGCAAAAGAGCTATCAATTCCTGTGATTGTTTTAGCACAGCTGAATCGTGAATCAGAAAAAAGGAGTGATGGGAAACCACGTATATCTGATCTACGTGAGTCTGGCTCAATTGAGCAAGATGCTGATCTCGTGGGTCTGCTTTATCGTTCTGCTTATTTTGAAAAAGATGATGCTCTTCGTAGTGAAAAAGAGGGTGAAGCTGAACTCATCATTGCCAAGCAGCGTAATGGACCGACCGGTGAGGTCCCGTTAACATTTCTTAAGGAATATACTCGCTTTGAGACGAGGGATTACCGTCCCGAAGAGTCTGCCTAGCCCGTATATTTCATGCCGATTACATTCGGAGACTGGGAAGCCATGATGGATACTTCGCCCAAGCTCGGAGTCTTTCTTGGGTAGTATGTAATCAAACAGCCTTGCGTCAAAATACTCATCTGCGTTGACTCGCTCGCTCCCGCTCGTCTCGCCCTTTCAGGGCTGCCCCCTTAAAGCCAGGGCAGTCTCCATCGCGGTCTCCCGACCGCCGGTGGTGTCTGCATCAGGATTCGCAGCGCCTCGCGACGAACCAGTTTGAAATATCCGGGTTAAGCAGTAGATCGAGATGAATTATTCGGGATAACTCTTTTAAAATGCTCTAAGAAAATTCAACTCACTCTTTTACTATTATTTCAGATGGAGGTGATGGTTTGGATGTATTCTGATAGACTTTTTTTTCTAGAGGCTCTTGAATTTTCGGAGTAGGGGGAATTAGAAGAATCTCTTTGTGAAATTCTTCTTTTGCCTCTTGAAATTCAGCAAGGAGCTTAGCAAATTGACGTGCTAGAAGTGGTAGCTTTTTTGGACCAAAAAGAAGCAGTGCTAAAACGATAATAAAAGAGCACTCTGGAACTGCTGGAAGTCCAAAAGCAATAAAGGTAGTGGGTATCATTGTTACCATTCTAGTATTTTAAACTGAGAAACATGAATCAAAATAGGAAATAGGGAATTAGAAGGAATCTCAAAAGTTTTTGAAACTGGTATAGCAACCCATTTGATTTGTTGATATTAGTAAAAAAGTTGTGAAGTAGAATCTCTGTAGCTAATTGGGGACATTACCCTATTATAAAAAATTGTTACTAGCACAAAACCTATTTTGAAACGACATCCTTTAGTAAAGAATCAAATATTCCCTCTGAATCAAATAAGCTCCTAGGAGTTATTTCATGCCGATCACCTAAGGATACCAGGAAGCTTGATAGAAGATTTGTTGAGCTCGAAGTTTTCCTCGTGCAGCGTGTATCCGCACATCAGTTGTTAAACTTTCATTACTTGCCATACCCTACAGCTTCATCAGCCTCCTAGTCACGATTAGAGTGAAATAGGGAAGCTGAGTTCACTATGGTTTTTTTTCATATTTGCTGCTACTGACAATAAAAGAACAACAATAGTTAGTTCCAGTAATTGTTAGTAGCAGCTTATTTATCAATTAGAAGTAGCTGCCACTATCATAAATCAAGAGACACTATAGAGATAAAAATTACCACCATTGTTTTGGACCCGTGGTAGATTCAAGAGCTTTTTGTGAAGAGCCCATTTGTTCATCTTTAATTGTAGCAAGAGCAGGGGCAGCAATTCGGAATCCAATATAGTCACGTTTCACAGATCCATCGATGACCATTATTGTAACTTTTGCAAATTGATCATTACCTGTTGGGCACTGTCCCTCATTCCCCCAACCACCACCTCGAATGGGACGTGTGACCCCTGCATACTGCCATTGTAAAAGGATATGATCCTGGGCATCTTTTTTCATGGTGTGCCCCCCAGCATCTATTATTGTTTTGTCAGCTGTAACGCCATCAACCAGAAGAGGCTGACCATTATTATCTATTTTAGCTAAATCACTTTTCGTGATTTTACCATCCTCGTCATAGCTGAAAGTTACATAGTGCCCTGCTGTACCACTGATCCATTGTGACACATTGCCAGCCATATCAAATACTCCATATGGAGAAGTTGTTTTAGAAAAATATCCTACTGGTGTAAGGTGTGGTTTTTTATCTCCTGTAGTGAATTTTTTATCTACGACCATATCATCAATGTAGTAGTTAGCGCTATTGCCTTTATCAACTTTTTCAGTAGTTAATGCGTCATTAGGATCATCGGTCAACCATGAAAATGCAGATGTTTTGGCTACCATCTGTGTGCCCTCTAGTTGATTAACTGGAGCAAGATCCATGCTTGTTGGATATTTATAATAATCTGAACTAAAACCAGGCCCATAATGTTTTCTAGCAAAGTAGGCTGCCTTGTACCATTGGTTTTCAGTAGGAAGAAAATATTTTGCTCCAGGAGTAACCTTAGCATAGTCAGTCGGGACTACATCTGCATCACCAGTATTATCCTTAATACCGTCAGCAATAGTAAAAAGCCCTCTCTCCGTGAGTTCTTCTTTTGAGTAATGATGAGAATTTTTGGTAGTCTCTACATTGTACTTCCAATTGCTAAAACGTGCTGCAGAAGTCCAGCTAAGTTCGACATGGTCTGGTATGTCTGCTGAGGTATTACTTTGTTTGATCGAATATACATATTTTCCGTTATCTCCTTTAGTACAATTAATAATATCGTGGAGGCTTTTCTCATCCTCAAATAATTTTTTATGGAGGCTATCACTAGGATTTATAGAACTTTCAGTTGATGCCATGTTATTGAGAAAATCAGTATACTTGCTTGTCACAACTTTTACAGGAACGGTAAAATCGTAGGCTCCTTTTTCTGTTGTAGAGGCATCTTCTGATCCTTCGAGTAGGTGTCCTGCAATCACACTATTGTTTATCCAGTTGCAATAGCGAGCTGAAGAGAACCACGTGAGATAGACAATAGGAAGCTGCGCAGTTTCAGGTGATTTAACGCTGTAAGTATAGCCGGTTGTTGCATCTCCTGTACGTACAATGCTAGCGACGTTCTCATCACTATTCATTCTTTCATCGTATAGCTGATAGGGATCTGAGTGCTTAGCGACTTTGTTAAGAAAGACACAGTATTGTGCTGCAGTGGTGTCGTATTTACTAATTTGAAATGTTTCAGCTACAGCACCATAGTGATTTGAAGGATCTTCGGGATTTTTTGGATCTCCCACATTTATCATCTCAATACCTAAATCGGCAACAGTTTTAGGATTTTTTGTAGGAGATGCTGCAATAACAAGATTTACCGAGATAAGCGAGATTAACAAATAAATGGAGGGCTTCATAGTGGGGTATATTTAACTTTTTATAGGGGGTTGATAAGAGTGGAGGGGTCTAAAGGTTCACAAGTCCACAATCCTCCTACATTTGAACTTAAATTTCAAGCGATTATTCTTAGCTGTTAGAGAGATTGATGATATTCTTGAATGCTACGTACCTCAAGATCACCTGCAAGCATGCTTCGAATTGCTGCAGCGCTTGCAATAGCTGTTCTTAATACTGTGATTGTGACAATTCTATGAGCAACGGCCGCACTTCGAATAACAACTTCATCTCTCCACGGTAATTTTCCCGAGGGTGTGTTGATAATCAAATGAACATTGTTTTTTTGAATCATGTCCAAAACATTCGGATGTCCCTCACTGAGTCTGTTGAGTTGAAGAACTTCAATGCCTGACTCTTGCAAGGTGCGTGCTGTTCCGCGAGTCGCATAAACCGAAAATCCAAGGTCAATAAATTCACGTACTAAGGGTACAATGGCCTTTTTATCAGCATCCTTGACACTCACAAATAAATTACCACCTAAAGGAAGAGGAGGATGCGCGGCCATTTGTGCTTTGGCATAGGCACGGCCGAGATCAACATCGAGTCCCATCACTTCGCCAGTAGAGCGCATTTCAGGTCCAAGGATAATATCTGTTCCTGGAAATTTGATAAAAGGCATTACGGCTTCTTTTATACAAAAATGCTGGGGGATAATTTCTTGGGTAAAGCCAAGGCTGGAAAGCGTACGTCCAGTCATAATTTTAGCTGCTAACTTTGCAAGAGGTACTCCTATAGCCTTGCTTACAAAAGGGGTCGTGCGTGATGCACGTGGATTGACCTCCAGGATGTAGACCTCCTCTTCCTTTACAGCAAACTGAACATTCATCAGTCCACGAACATGAAGTTCGAGTGCCATTAGGGAAGTGGCGTTGCGAATTTTTGTGAGGACCGTTGGTGATAATGAAAAAGTTGGAATGACGCAAGCACTATCACCACTGTGAATTCCTGCTTCCTCAATATGTTCCATAATACCGCCAATAACGCATTGATGCCCATCGGCGAGGCAATCTACATCGACTTCTGTAGCATCCTCTAAGAAACGATCAATGAGAATGGGGCTGTCGGGACTAATAGCACTAGCAGTTTGAATGTAACGTCGAAGATCGGTTTCTGTGTGGATAATTTCCATTGCACGACCACCTAGAACAAAAGAGGGGCGGACTAAAACAGGGTATCCAATCTCACTGGCAATTTTGACCGCTTCCGATTCATTGATTGCAGTTGCTCCCACGGTTTGCTTAAGCCCAAGTTTCTCTAGCATGCGAGAGAAATGCTTTCGATTTTCGGCCATCTCAATGCTTTTTGGTTGTGTGCCAATAATTGTTACTCCGCGTTGTTGTAGGGCTGCTGCAAGGTTTAGTGGGGTCTGACCTCCAAATTGCACAACAACACCGTGGCATTGTTCTCGCTCATAAATATTGAGGACATCCTCGAGCGTGAGTGGTTCAAAAAAAAGTTGGTCACTTGTGTCATAGTCTGTGGAGACCGTTTCAGGATTTGAATTCACCATGATCGTTTCATAACCTTCTTCTTGCAGAGCGAAGCAGGCATGCACACAACAATAATCAAATTCAATTCCTTGACCAATACGGTTCGGTCCCCCTCCTAGGATCATGATTTTTTTCTTACTGCTACTTTTAACTTCATCTTCCTCTCCATAGGTCGAATAAAAATAGGGGGTGGAGGCTTCAAATTCTGCAGCACATGTATCTACGAGCCGGTAGGTGGGATAAATGCCTTCTGCTTTGCGCTGGGCACGCACCTCATCTTCTGAGCGATTACTCAGATAGGCAATCTGATGGTCTGAAAAGCCCATTTTTTTTGCACGTAGTAATGGAATTTGATCTGGTTTTGCACGGTACTCTTCTTCCTCTTGCACAATTTCCAAAATATTGTGCAAAAACCAGGGGTCAATAAAGCTGAGTTGATGAATATCATCAACCGAGAGGCCTGCTAGAAAGGCATAGCGAATCATAAAAATCCGTTCTGCGCAGGGAACTCGTAAATTTTTCTCAATTGTTGCGAAATCCCAGGTGCCATCTGAAAGACGAGGTTCGGTATCTTTTCCATCAGCACCAAGGCCAAAGCGTCCAGTCTCAAGTGATCGAAGTGCTTTTTGAAGCGCTTGTTTAAAAGTTCTTCCGAGGGCCATCACTTCACCAACACTCTTCATTTGTGTTGTAAGCGTTGCATCTGCTAGCGGGAATTTCTCAAATGTAAAACGTGGAATTTTAACAACGCAATAATCGATAGTAGGCTCAAAACAGGCAGTCGTTGTTTTTGTAATATCGTTGGTTAATTCATCTAATCTATAACCTACGGCGAGCTTGGCTGCGATTTTAGCAATGGGGTATCCCGTGGCCTTAGAAGCAAGAGCAGAAGAGCGTGAAACACGGGGGTTCATTTCAATAACCAGCATCCGTCCTGTTTGAGGATGCAGGGCAAATTGAATATTAGATCCACCTGTTTCTACCCCAACTGCACGAATAACAGCAAAGGAGGCATTGCGCATGCGCTGATATTCTTTGTCAGTTAAGGTTTGAATCGGAGCTACTGTCATGGAATCTCCGGTATGGATACCCATCGGGTCAATATTTTCAATGGAACAAATGACAATGCAATTATCAGCACAGTCACGAATGACTTCCATTTCGAATTCTTTCCAGCCAAGGAGTGATTCTTCAATGAGGACTTCGCTGGTAGGAGAGAGATCCAGTCCATGTTGCGCAATGAGTTCTAGTTCTTCACGATTCCTGGCAATGCCCCCTCCAGCACCACCTAATGTAAAAGCTGGACGGATGATTAAAGGATAAGAACCTATTTTTTCTGCAATCGTAATGACCTCTTCCATCGAGTGGGCAGCACCTGAATTGGCCACCTCAAGACCGATTTCAAGCATCAGGTTTTTAAAAACAGTTCGATCTTCACCACGCTCAATAGCCTCTGCATTGGCACCAATGAGGCGTACTCCATGTTTTTTTAAAATCCCTCGTCGTACTAACTCCATGGAGACATTAAGAGCAGTTTGTCCCCCAAGAGTAGGAAGAAGCGAATCTGGTTGTTCGCGTATTATGATCTTTTCGACAACCTCCGGGGTGATCGGCTCAATATAGGTTCGATCCGCAAACTCCGGATCAGTCATGATGGTTGCAGGATTGGAGTTAACAAGAACAACTTGGTATCCCTCTTCCTTCAAAGCTTTACAGGCTTGAACTCCTGAATAATCAAACTCACATCCTTGTCCAATAACAATCGGACCAGCTCCAATTAGGAGAATTTTTTTTAACGTAAGATCTTTAGGCATGGAAAAACTTCAAAAATAGAAGATATAGGATAGAGGAGAGCTTTTCTATTTCAGTGATGTTAGAAAATTACGAGAACTCACCGTTGTTAAGAACTGTAAACAAACAAAACTATCTAAGCAATTTCTTAACGATGATTCTTCCATTTCTATTGTCCCTGTCCTCTTGTAAATCCGGGCTGGCCATCGAAATTATAAAGAAGTTCTACTTTCAAAAACTCTAAGTTCTCCAAAGTGATTCGTTGGAGCAATTCAATTATCTTATTGTGAGAGATCACTCCTGGAGTCCCGTCTGGAAGTTTATAACGAGCCCGGAATGAATCAGAATAGAAAAGGTCTGGCTGTCTCTGAGGCCAGACGATCATTCCTCGATTATCAACCATTTCTAACATCATTTTATCTTTAGCCATGCCGCATCGTACTAAAAGAGGAATGAGATCGTCTAGTTGTCCTTGATGTTCAATAAAAACATCAGCGCCGATGAGTTCTTTTTTTTCTTGGGGGCGACAATAAGGAACCATCCGATGAAGAGCAGGGGATTCTTTTTTGTAGGAAACTGGTTTAAGGCGCTGAGGTTTCTGGCCTAGGCGCGCAACAACGGCAAGCGCAAATTCCTTCGTTCCGACTTTTTGTCGGCTTACAGCTTCATCAAAAATATCATAAGTGTGGATTCCTTCCTCTAAGGTACAAAGCCAGGCGTTATGGGCACGCTCCGCAACCTCTGCCTGACCAATATGTAGGAGCATGAGGATGCTTCCTAAAAAAAGACCAGAGGGATTGGCTAGGTTTTGACCTGCTCGACGGGGAGCAGAGCCGTGGATAGCTTCAAACATAGCCGCATTATTTCCAATATTCGAGGAGCCAGCCAGGCCTACAGAGCCTGCAATCTGAGCTGCTATATCAGAGAGAATATCCCCATAAAGATTAGGGAGGACCATGACATCAAAGACCTGTGGGGTGTCAGCAAGTTTAGCAGCACCTATATCGACAATCCAATGCTCCTTTTCGATACCAGGATACTCCATTGCAATTTCATCAAATACTTTGTGAAAGAGCCCATCGGTCATCTTCATGATGTTGTCTTTAGTGAAGCAGGTGACTTTTTTACGATTGTTGAGGAGTGCATACTCAAAGGCATAACGCACAATTTTTTCGCATCCAGGACGAGATATTAGTTTAGTACAACTAATCACATCTTGGGACTGACGATGCTCAATACCGGCATAAAGATCCTCTTCATTTTCTCGAATAATAACGACATCCATAAAAGGATGTTTTGTAGCAACAAAAGGATGGTAGCTAACACAAGGACGTACATTGGCATAAAGGCCTAACGCTTTTCTTGCAGTTACATTAAGACTCTTAAAGCCTCCTCCCTGAGGAGTTGTAATGGGTGATTTCAAAAAAACTTTGGTACGGCGTAGTGATTCCCAAGCAGAAGGATCTATGCCGGTGGGATGACCTGCTAGGTACATTTTTTCACCAATGTCGATTCGTTCAATCTCGAGCTGGGCTCCAGCAGACTCAATGATATGAAGTGTTGCCTCCATAATTTCAGGACCGATACCGTCACCGTAGGCAACTGTGATTGGAGTTTTAGACATAATGATGAGGTGATAAGAGGGATAGTATCCTAAGTATTCAAGAATAAAAGAATCTAGCCCGCATATTTCCTACCGATCTACTACGGAAGCCGGGAAGTCAGATGGATGCTGCGTTAGACTCCCATTTTGATTTGGGCAGTATGTACACATACAGCCCTGCATCAAAATACTCGCCTGCCTTACCC